>NZ_DATCNW010000244.1:0-4416 GCF_036565025.1 Pengzhenrongella sp. | reverse complement strand
GTCCACGGCTCGCTCAGCGCCAGGCCCGGCACGTCCGGGATGACGGGCTGGCTGCCGGTCGCGATCACGACGGCGCTGCGCGCGACCAGGGTGGAGCGGGCGCCGTCGTCGTCGGTCACCTCGAGGCGGCGCGGGCCGGTGAAGCGGGCCCGGCCCCGGATCAGGGCGATGTCGACGCTCGCTAGCCAGTCGACCTGGCTCTGGTCGTCCCACTCGTGCGCGATGCGGTCGCGCCGAGCCAGGATCGCGGCGGTGTCCAGACGCCCTGTGATCGCCTGTGCGGCGCCCTGCACGGCGCGGGCGGCCTCGAGGGCGGCACCGGGGCGCAGCAGCGCCTTGGAGGGCATGCAGGC
Source organism: Pengzhenrongella sp. (assembly GCF_036565025.1). Taxonomy (NCBI): domain Bacteria; kingdom Bacillati; phylum Actinomycetota; class Actinomycetes; order Micrococcales; genus Pengzhenrongella; species Pengzhenrongella sp. The sequence goes on along the minus strand of NZ_DATCNW010000244.1, from coordinate 4,063 downwards.
CCAGTAGGAGCACTCGCCGCCGACGAGCTCGGGCTCGACGATCGCGACGCTCAGACCGGTGCGACGGGCGCGGTCGGCGACGTTCTCCCCCACTGCCCCGGCGCCGAGCACGACGACGTCGAAGGTACGGGGTGAGAGGTCGGGCTCCGTGACGGTCATGGTTGCTCCTTGAGGCGCGGGGCGCGGGGTTGCGGCTTCCATGGTTGTCGAACAGCGGTGGACTCGCACGTTGGTGCGCGGAATTGCCACCGCCGTGGCGCCGCGGTGCGCGGGCATCGCGCGGAAGGTGGGGCCGTCGTCGAATCGGACCGGCTCTGTGCATCGCTCGGTGCATCGGATGTGCACCCCTGGTGCCGTTTGGCTGCACTGAGGGCTGCACTGAGCGCCCCGCCGTAGGTCGACGCACAAAAAAGGACCTCCCGTCTGCAGTTTCGCAAACGAGAGGCCCTACGTGGTGCGCCATCAGGGACTCGAACCCCGAACCCGCTGATTAAGAGTCAGCTGCTCTGCCAATTGAGCTAATGGCGCCTGTCGAACACACCGGCACAGAACGCTCGGCGGTGCGATGGAGACGCTATCACCGGTTTGGCGACCTCGACGAACCGAGGCCGACCGAGGTGCCGCAGGTCACACCGCCCAGGATCAGTTGTCCTTGCCCGAGGGCCCCGGGTCACCCGCATCCTTGCTCGACGAGGAGCCGGCCGCGTCGGGGGTCTCCCACCACGCGTCGTCGGGCAGTCCCTCGGAGGCGAGGATCTCGCTCGACCCCGGTCCTTCGGGAGAGACGAGGTCGGCCAGCAACGCGAGCGGCACGTGCTCGGCGAGCAGGTCCATGACGTCGTCACCCGAACTCTGGGACCGCGAGCCGACCTTGGCGTGCGTGGCTTCCGCCTGCCCGGCAGCGTGCGCGGATCCCGTTCGCCGGTTCGCCGCCTGCGGGGTCGGGTCGTGCTCGGTGGCGTCGCTTGCGTCGCCCATCCCGCTCACCTCTGTCCATAGATGACTAATCGGATCATCTCAGGCGCCCGGGCCGCAAGCATGCCCCAGGTCCTCCTTGGACGCCGCACGCGTCTCGTCGTGCGCGTCAGTACGGTAGGCGCCATGATCACCCGTCTGGCCGTAGGCGACCTCGCACCCGACTTCACTCTGCCGACCGCCGACGGCGGCAGCCTGACCCTCTCGGACCTGCGGGGGAAACACGTCGTCGTGTACTTCTACCCGGCCGCGATGACCCCCGGGTGCACCACCCAGGCGTGCGACTTCCGCGACTCGCTGGAGGCCCTGCGGGCCAAGGGCTACGGCGTGGTCGGCGTCTCCCCGGACCCGGTGAGCAAGCTCGCGAAGTTCGTCGAGCAGGACGGCCTGACCTTCCCGCTGGTCTCGGACGTGGACAAGCAGGTGCTCACGACGTGGGGGGCCTATGGCGAGAAGAACGTCTACGGCAAGACCGTGACCGGCGTGATCCGCTCCACCGTCGTCGTCGACCCCGAGGGCAAGGTCGAGCTCGCCCAGTACAGCGTCAAGGCGACCGGCCACGTCGCCAAGCTGCGTCGCGAGCTCGGGATCGACTGACCCATCCGGTCGAGCGGGCCCACGCCCCGCCGCGGTATGGAAAGGTAGGCCGCGCGGGAGTGGTGAAATGGTAGCCACGCGGCGTTTAGGTCGCCGTGCCTTCGGGCGTGCGGGTTCGATTCCCGTCTCCCGCACCCAGTGGTTGCAGCGGGTCGTCGCTGCAGCGTCAACGGCGCCGTCAGCGGGCCGACCACCACCAGGAGCCCGATGGCCCAGTTCAAGATCTACGGCCGGCGCGGCGCGCTCGACCCGGTCCGCTCGCGGCTGTCCGACGTCGTGCACGCGTGCGCCGTCGACGTCCTCCAGCTCCCGCCGGACAAGCGGTTCCACCGGTTCTTCCCGATGTCGGCCGAGGACTTCCCCACGCCGCCCGGCCGGACCGAGCGCTACACGATCGTCGAGATCCTGATGTTCGAGGGCCGCAGCGTCGCGACCAAGAAGGCGCTCTACGCGCGGCTCTACCGCGACTTCTCCGAGCAGCTCGGCATCGACGGCCACGATCTCGAGATCACGGTCCTCGAGACGCCCCGGCACGACTGGGCCATCCGCGGCCTTCCCGGTGACGAGCTGACGCTGAGCTACCGGGTCGACCAGTAGCAACCCCGCCGAGGTAGTACCCCCGCGCCGATATAGAGCGTTCTAGGGCTCTATCTCGGACGGGCGGCTCTACCTCGGCGGACGGTGCTCGGGTCGTCAGGACTGCGTGACGGTTTCGGCTTCCTCGGACTGCGTGGCGATCTGGGCGCGGACCTCGTCCATGTCCAGGCCGCGGACGGCGGTGAGCACCTGCTCCAGCGCCGGTCCGGGCAGCGCGCCGGCCTGGTTGAAGACCAGGATGCCGTCGCGGAACGCCATCAGCGTCGGGATCGACGTGATGCCCAGCTCCCCGGCGAGATCCTGCTCGGCCTCGGTGTCGACCTTGGCGTGCAGCACCTCCGGGTTCGCGTCGGAGGATGTCTCGAAGATGGGTCCGAAGCGCTTGCACGGACCGCACCACTCGGCCCAGAAGTCGACGAGGACGATCTCGTTGTCCTTGATCGCCTGCTCGATGGTGGTCTCGGTCAGTGTCGTCGTAGCCATGTGTGACCCTCCAGTTCAGTTCGTGTCAACCGGTCCGTATGACAATCTTCGACCTCTGAGTATTCCCCGCCGAGCGCGTCGGGCTAACCGTCCGACGCGCCGACAAGGTAGAACGGCACCGTGACCGACACCGATGAGTTCCCCAGACCCGAGCGTCCGTCCGGCTGGCTCAGCCAGGCGGCGATGGAGCGCGCACGGCTCTCGCTGCCGATCCTGTACGTCGACGCGGTGCCGGTGCGCGTCGACGACTCCGGTGACGTGGTCTCCGTGGGCCTCCTGCTGCGCGTGACCCCGGAGGGCGTCATGTCCCGCGCGCTGGTCTCCGGCCGGGTGATGTACCACGAGCGGGTCCGCGACGCGCTGGTGCGGCACATCGAGAAGGACCTCGGGCCGGTGGCCCTGCCCCAGATCCCGCCGTCGCCCCAGCCGTTCACGGTGGCCGAGTACTTCCCGACGCCGGGCGTCACGCCGTACCACGACCCCCGCCAGCACGCGGTCTCCCTCGCGTACATCGTCCCTGTCTCGGGCGACTGCACGCCGCAGCAGGACTCCCTGGACCTCGCCTGGCTGACGCCCGAGGAGGTCACCAGCGAGCAGATCCAGGTGGAGATGTCCTCCGGGCACGGCACGCTGCTGCGCCAGGCGATGGCGCACGTCGGCCGCTTCCGCTGACCGCAACGTCCGAGCGCTGACGTCCTATAGGACGTCAACGCTCGGACGTTGCGGGGGTTTCGGGGGTTCTTGGGTCGAGCGTGAGCTCGGGCCAGTCGGCGAGGTCGGCGCGCATCCGGCGATCGTGCGTCGCGACGACGACGGCGGCCGACGTCGCCCGCAGCGCCGCCGTCAGCTCGTCCACGAGCGCGATCGACAGGTGGTTCGTCGGCTCGTCGAGGATCAGCAGGTGCGGGGCGGCCAGCAGCGCACGTGCCAGGTCGAACCGCCGCCGCTGACCCACCGAGAGCTCCACGAGGGGCCGGTCCAGGTCCTCCTCGCTGAGCAGGCCGAGCAGCGCGATCGGCACGAGCCGCTCCGGGTCGAGCGCACCGCCGGCGAGCAGGTCGAGGGCCGCCCGCGCATAGGCGTCGAAGCCCGTCGCGGCCGCCGGCAGCCCGCTCGGGGCCCGGTCGTCCTGCGCGAGGATCCCGAGCCGCACGCCCGGCGCGAGCGTGACGACGCCGCGTTCGAGGGGCATCGTGCCGGCCAGCGCCGCGAGCAGGGTGGACTTGCCGGAGCCGTTCGGGCCGGTCACCAGCAGCCGCCCGCATGAGGGGATCGAGACCCGGGTGCCCGCGAGGTCGAGCCGACCCGGGACCAGCGGCGCGCGGACCTCCAGGAGCGGGCCGCGCGGCGGGGTGCCGCCCGAGCCGGCCGGCAGGGCGGGCAGGTCCGGGAACGCGAGCGCGAGCGGCGG
>NZ_DATCNW010000243.1:0-4032 GCF_036565025.1 Pengzhenrongella sp. | reverse complement strand
ACTCCCACCGTGTCTCTCGACGATCAAGCCGAGACGGGTCGCGACGAGCGAGATCGCCTCGTCCCACGAGGCCTCGCGGAACGTGCCGGTCCCCTTTGGCCCCGTGCGGATCAGCGGCGTCGTGAGGCGTGCCTGCGCGTCCAGGAAGACGCCGTTGTAGGCGATCGAGCACTTCCGGCAGAGCTTCCCGCGCGAGACCGGATGCTCCGGATCCCCGCGCACCTGCACGCGCTCGCCTTCGCGACGCACGACGAGAATGCCGCACGCGTCGTAGCAGTCACGCGGACAGGTCGTTCGCACGACATCGCTGGCAGCGTGCACGCTAGCTCGATCGAACCGAGATCCCGCCCCACTCCTCGGGGGCGACATCGGCGAGCGTCTCCGAGAACGTCCACTGATGACCGACCGGGTCCTCCGCGGTGTACTGGCGTTCGCCGTACTCGAAGTCGGTCGGCTCCATGAGGATTCGCGCACCGTGCGCCCTGGCCCGCTCACAGTGGGAACGCGCGTCATCGACTCGAACGGTCACCGAATGAGTGACCTCGCCGGGACGAGGAGGGTGGCGATCACCGCGCACGTCGCCGACAATCACGGCGCCGTCGCCGAATCGGAGCTGAGCCCGATGATTCTCGCCGATTCGCACCCGCTCGACGAAGCCGAACGCTGCCGAGAGCCAGGCGACCGCCTCGCGCACGTCGGGATAGATCAGGACGGGAATCACCGTTGACGTCGGAATCGAGCGGTTCGGCTTCACCTCATCGAGTCAACCACGTCGCGTCGCGCCCGCTCCCGAACCTCGGGCCAGATCAGAGTTGAGCAGGTCAGCGGTAGACGTCGCGGCGGTGGTCGCCAGCCACAACGGTCACGATGATTGCTTCATCGTCGATCACGTAGATGACCCGGTACTGGCCTCGCCGCGCAGACCAATATCCACCGAGGTCGCGCAGGAGTTGCTTGCCGACGCGGTGCGGGTTCTCAGCGAGCGGGCCGTTGACGAACTCCCACACGGCGGCAGCGACCGCTTCGGGCAGGGTGTTCTCGATCGCCCGTCGGGCCGGGGAGGCCCAGCGGATGCGGTAGGTCACAGTCGGGGGAACTCGGTCAGCTCGATGGTGGTGCCGGCCGCGATCTCGGCCCGAGCCACGACCAGGTCAGCCATCAGAGCCGGGCTGGAGAGAATCTCGACCGTCTCTTCCAGCGCGGCGAGATCGTCTGGCGAGATGAGGACCGCAGCGGGCTCGCCATTGCGGGTGATCACGACCCGCTCGTGGGTGTCGTGTACGGAGCCAACGATGGCTGAGAGGTGCGCCTTGACGTGGGCAAGCGACGTGGTCGTTGACATGACCAGAATTATAGTCACGCCTCCTTCCTCACGTACATAGCGGAGCATGCCGGGCCGCCTCATCGAAGCCCCAGGCCCGCATTGATCGGGTCTGACGATTCTGGTCTCTTCGGACGCTATCGAAGCGAGGGCGGCTCGACTGTCAGTCACGAGGAACAGCGGCGTGAACTTGGTCTGGAGGCGTGAGCTAATCGCTTCGACTGCGGCCGGCGGCAGTAGTCGCTCGAGTACCTGGCCCCGGGCACAAAAATAGCCATCCGCTACCAACGGCTGGCTATGTCTGTGACCCTGCGTTTGCGCAGGTCAGAGTTGTGGAGGTGGCGGGAATCGAACCCGCGTCCGATGACTGTGAACCAGGACTTCTCCGGGCGCAGCCTGCTGCGCTTTTCTCGGCCCCAGCGATCTAACAGACATGTCGCTGACGGGCCCAGTCCCCTTAAGTCCCTGCAGTGGCGGAGACAAACGCTGCAAGCAATCTCTCTAGATGACGCTAGTTACCGAGGCGAGAGCAAACTCGGACTAACGGACCTCGAATCCTCGCTCAGGCGGCGAGTGCGAAGTCGGTGCGAGTTGAGTCGGCACCTATTGGTTTTGCAGGGAGCGTTGACGAGATAACCCTGCATCCTCGGCCCGCTTCTCCTGGATCGACGATCACCGTCGAAACCGATCACCCCCCTGTGCAGTTATCAATCGCCGCCTCGGCCCGTCGTCGTGCCTGACGAGCCTCACCAGCAGCACCATCCTACGCGACGACCCGCCTCCGCGACGAGGGCTCACCGGGTGAGCAGCGACGCACGGCGTCGGGCGCCCCGGCGGGGGGCGACCCTGCGCCGGGCCGGCGCCGCCGTCGTCGGGCAGGGCCGGGTCGCTCGACCAGACGCGTCAGCAGCGCTTCACGCCCTTCGCCGGCAACTTCGTGGCCAGGTGCGGATCCGTGCTCAGCGTTCGGACGATCAGCACCGCGTCGAACCAGAAACGCTCGTAGTGATACGGGTTGGCGTTGCCCTGCACGGTGTGCGCCGCGATGGTTGGCGCCATGTTCTGCCACCCGGGCACCCGGACCAGTACCCTGATGAAACTCTTCGCGGCCGTGCGGGGATCCATCCGGTCGGCGTAGGAACCCCACGCGCCATTGGCGCGCTGCTGGAACAGACCGCGGCTGTCCGGGCCCGCGCCGTCACCGAAATTAACGTTGGTGAGCGTGGACTCGCCGATCGCGGTCATCACGGCGATCGTCTGGCCGCGGGCATTCAGGCCGAGGGCCTTCCCCGCCATGATGATCTGCGCCGCGTTCACGATCTGCTCGCCGTGGTAGCCACCGATGGCGGCCGGCAGGTGGGGCCGGCACGTCGCGACGGCGACCACCGGGCTGTCGAACCGCCAGGCCTCGTTGGCCGCGACCCGCACCGGAGGCGCGAAGGCAAGCAGCGCGCTCGCCGCGACGCTCTGGGTCGAGCCTGCCAGCACATCGCGGTTCACGACGGGAGCAGCCGAGGCCGGAGCGGTGACCATCGACAGGATCAGCCCCGACGAGGCGAACATGACCACGGAGCGTCGATGCGCCGTCACGAGGCGTACGGTGGCGGTCGCCAGCAGGTCGGCGAGGACAACGGTGGGGCGGCGGACGGCGCGGTGCCGGGGCGTGCGGACGTGGGCAGGGACAGTCTTCGCGGGCATGGGAATCTCTCCGGTCGCCTGCGGGGTGAGCTGTCGGATTCGGGCGGGAGTTGCGCCCGGCCGATCGATGAATCGATCGGCTTCACCCCAAGGACGCCGCTGCCGGCGTCCGAAAATAGTGGGTCCCCCGCTCCTGCCAGCGAGAATTCATGGGTGCCTTCGGTGGTGGCAGGACTCGGCGGTCCACCTCTGGCGACCCCGGAATGTTCCAGGGACGAATGATTCTAACCCGGATTTTAGGTCCCCTATCACAGTCTGATCACATCCGCCTCCCGGGAGCGCCTTGAACTACCCGTCAGAGCCCGCGCCACGGCCTCGTCGCGCGCTCCTGAGCGTCCGTCATCCCATCCGGTGCACCCAGGGGTGACCGAACCAAAACAATGCCTGCTGGCGCGCCGGTCCTGGCGTTGAAGAATGTACGCGCTAATGACATTCAACGACGACGGGCGAGAGGATGTCGATCGGCGCAACGCCGCACCGGACAAGGCCCGCGTCGCCCGGTGCTCGGCGGGCAACCGTCCCTCGTCCTCGACCGCAGGCACCCCGCTGACCTGCGACGAGAGCGGCCAGCGGGTCGCAACGACGACTCGCCGCGACCCGTGCGCCAACCGACACCTTTGTCCGGTTATCCACCCATAACGACGGGAAGCAACTGAGTCGCGCGACGGACGCCACCGGGCGGGACGCGCTTCTTGTTGCCCCGAAGCCTCGATTCATTCCGGCGGGCTGCCGGACCCGGCGGGGCCCGCCACCGGACGGGTCGAGGTGACTCAGGCACCTCGAGTCCTCGGTGCCCGAGGCGACCTGGCGAACCGGCGAAAACTCCGGCTCTCCTGACCGATCCGTGGGTCATTTTCGGCCGGGGGGACGGGTCGGTGGCCGAACTACCAGGTGCTGTCTTGGCAGCCGTGGTGATCGCTCGGCTCGACGCTGGGTCAGGCGGACCGTGGCGCGTCAGATCCCGGATCGCTGCCAGGGCGACCTCGCGGGTTGCCGACCTCGCGGGTAGCCCG
>NZ_DATCNW010000242.1:0-6162 GCF_036565025.1 Pengzhenrongella sp. | reverse complement strand
CGCGGCGCGGGTGGCGACGGCCGGGTCGGCCAGGGCGCTCTGATCGATGCGCAGGCGCGTGCAGCGGGTGATCCGGGCGGTGCGGGTGAGCCCAGTCAGGCTGGCACGTAGCTCGTCGGGGGCGCTGAAGATCAGGCTGGTGATCTGATTGATCGCCGCTGTGCGTGCCTTCACGGCGCTGGCCCTGGTGGTGCGCAGCACCCGGATCGCCTCGACCGGGCCGGTGCGGGGCTTGGGTGTCGCAGTGGCGGTGCCGGCCAGCACGGCGCGGGCGGCGCCGATGGCATCGAGGGGGTCGGACTTGCCTTGTCGGCGGCGGTCACGGCGGTTGGGCCGGTCGACCTCGATCACGGTGACGCTGGCGGCGTCGAGGTAACGGAACAAGCCCGCACCGAAGGAGCCGGTGCCCTCAATGCCGACCTGGGTCACCTGGCCGAAGGATCCCAGCCAGTCCAGCAGTTGGCGGTAACCCGCCGGTGTGGCCGGGAACTCTCGGTCGCCGAGTAGCTTGCCGGTGGTCGCGTTCAGAGCTGCCGCGTGGTGGGTCGCGCCGTGGGTGTCCACGCCGCCGATGACATCGCGCGTTTGTGTTGTCATGCTGGATACCGCCGTCCTGTCGCCTCGTAACTGCTGGGATGGCGAGCACCGGTCGGGCGGTCGGACAGCACAGTGATGAGCTCGAGCAAGCTCCTATCAGGTCACGGCCGTTCGACTGGTGCGCACCTGCTGCATGCAGCCCGGACCGAGCCGACAGATCCACACGAAAGACAGCTCACGCGTCAATGAAATCCAGGGTCAGACCCGGACCGGACTGCACCAACACATCATCACTGTGGAACCCGCAGAGCAATGTTCCGTCGTCGACGGATGTTCGGCGGGTGAGGGCGTAGTCGGTGATGTGGTGGGCTTGGCACAGGACCGGCGGGGCGGTGCACCCAGGGAAGGAGCAGCCCTGGTCGCGGGCGATCATGGCCAGGCGCGCGCCTTCGGTGAAGATGCGGTGGGTTGATCCGTAGGCGGTGATCTCGCGGGTCTTTCCCAGGACGACTGGCATCACGCGGGCGTCGCCGAACAGGTTCATTGCCTCGGTCACGCTGATGTGGGCTCCGTGGCCGGTGGTGACCAGCCCGGCGCCGCTCAGGAACTGATCGTGGCTCATGGTGAGCAGGATCGTGGCGGCGAACCCGCCGCAGTCGGGCAGTTGACCGCAGCGCAGGGCCATCAGCATGGCGTCGTGCAGTGCGTCGTGCAGCCGTTGCCCGGCGGTGCGGGGATGTTTCGCGCCGTCTTCGGCTGGGACGGGCTTGGCGAGGGATTCCAGCGTTGTGAGCAGGGCCTCGGCACAGAGCGCGGTCAGCTCACCCTCGACGTGCGCGGAACCGTCCGAGCGGCGCCGGATCCGCAGGTCGCGGCGACGGTGCCGGTCCCGCTCGTCGGCCAGGGTTCCGTCCGGGTCCAGGGTGTCGCGCAGCCGGTGCGCGACCTGCGCCAACTGCCGGGGGTTCAGGAGGTGGGCCTGCTCGACGAGGAACTCCTGCACAGACTCATGGTGTTCGGCTTGCACCACGGCGGGCAGCGCCTGGACGGTGTCGGTGATGATCCGGGCGTGTGTCGGCGAGATCGCACCGCAGGCTTGCGCGGTCGCGACCGCCTCGAACTGTGGCGCGAGCGGCTCGCCGGTCAGTCCGAGCCGCGGGCCCATGCTGGCAGCGGCCAGCACTCGGCCGATCGCCTCGGTGGGGCTGATCCGCAGGGCGTGACTAAGCAGGACGGCGGTGCTCCGGCAGGCGTGTTCGTGGGCGGTGCCGCGGGACTCGAGTTGGGCGATCAGGGCGTGATCGGCCACGACCGAACGGCGGGCGTCGGTCTCCAGTTCGCGCAGGACGCCGAGCAGATCGTCGTCGGTGAGACGGGTAAGCGGCAGGGCCAAAACGTCGGCTCGGGCAGCACGCAGCCGGGCGAGCGCGGTTATGGCTTCCGCTGACTCCAACCAATCGAACATGTAATCTATTATCGTGCGTGTGGAATGATTTGTCAAGAGAATCAGGGACACTTTCCCCTTATTTCTTATGGCGTTCTCTCAAGTTGATCTCATCTCGCGACGAGACATCGATCATGCCGCCTGAGCGGGCCGTGAGGTGATCTTCCTGCGCAACCGACGGGCAGGTGAGGCGAGCGAGACCGCAAGCCGGCAGGTCGACCCGATGCGCTCCCGGCTAACCGTCGCTGCGCTTTTCCGAACACGAACTGCCCCGGCCAGCGGACCAGGACCGCCCCTTAGCCGCAACCGACCCTTGGCGAGGACCGACCCTCAGCCTGACGTCGAGAGACACGCCTGCCGGAACAACGACGACACGCCGAGCGTCGTCGGTGCGGGGTGTGAGAATCGAGGCGACCGCAGCGACAACTGAACTGACACAGGATTGGGGCCGGCGCGACCGTGGCATCTTGCGACACCGACTCGTTCGTGCACCTGCACGTACACACCGAGTACTCCATGCTCGACGGTGCCGCGCGGCTCACCGAGCTGTTCGCCGAGACCGCCCGGATGGGCATGCCGGCGCTCGCAATGACCGACCACGGCAACGTCTTCGGCGCGCACGACTTCTACACCAAGGCCACCGCGGTCGGCGTGAAGCCGATCATCGGCATGGAGGCTTACCTCACTCCGAATACCTCACGCTATGACCGCTCGCGAGTGCGTTGGTCGGGTGGCGGCGAGGACGATGTGTCCGGCGGCGGCGCGTTCACCCACATGACCCTGCTCGCCGAGAACACCGTCGGCATGCACAACCTGTTCCGGCTGTCGTCCCGCTCCAGCCTGGAGGGGTTCTTCTACAAGCCGCGCGCCGACCGCGAGTTGCTGTCGCAGTACGCAAGCGGGCTCATCGCCACGACAGGCTGCCCGTCCGGCGAGATCCAGACCTGGCTGCGCATCGGCAATTACGAGCGAGCCCGGGCGAGTGCTGCTGAATTCAGAGACCTCTTCGGGGCCGGCAATTTCTTCCTCGAGCTGATGGACCATGGCCTGGGCATCGAGACCCGCGTCCGCGATGACCTGCTGCGCCTGGCCCGCGATCTCGAGCTTCCGATCATCGCCACCAACGACCTGCACTACACCCACGCCGACGACGCCGACACCCACGAGGTGCTGCTGTGCGTGCAGTCGGGCAAGACGATGGCCGACCCGAACCGCTTGAAGTTCGACGGCCGCGACTTCTACCTCAAGTCACCCGCCGAGATGCGCTCGCTGTGGGCCGACAAGCACGACCTGCGTGAGGCGTGCGACAACACGCTGCTGATTGCCGAGCGCTGCAACGTCGAGTTCACCGAAGGCGTGAACCTGATGCCGCAGTTCCCGGTGCCGCCGGGCGAGGACGAGAACTCCTGGTTCGTCAAGGAGGTCGAAAGCGGCCTGGCGATCCGCTATCCGGGCGGGCTCCACGACGCGGTGCGCAAGCGCGCTGATTACGAAGTCGCGATGATCCTGCAGATGGGCTTTCCCAGCTACTTCCTGGTCGTCGCCGACCTCATCGGCTGGGCTCGGGCGCAGGGCATCCGCGTCGGGCCGGGGCGTGGCTCCGCCGCGGGCTCGCTCGTCGCGTACGCCATGCGGATCACCGGGCTCGACCCGCTCGAGCACGGCCTGCTCTTCGAACGGTTCCTCAACCCTGAGCGCGTTTCGATGCCCGACATCGACATCGACTTCGACGAGCGCCGGCGCGGGGAGGTGATGGCCTACGTCACCGACAAGTACGGCGACGACCGGGTCGCGCAGGTCGTCACCTACGGCACGATCAAGGCCAAGCAGGCCGTCAAGGACGCATCGCGGGTCCTTGGCTACCCGTTCGCGATGGGCGAGAAGATCACCAAGGCGATGCCGCCCTCGGTGATGGGCAAGGACGTCCCGCTCAGCAAGATCTTCGACAGCACCGACAAGCGCTACGGCGAGGGCGGCGAGTTCCGTGGCCTGTGCGAGGCCGACCCGGAGGTCAAGCGGGTCGTCGAGACCGCGAAGGGGCTCGAGGGTCTCAAGCGGCAGTGGGGCGTGCACGCGTGCGCGGTGATCATGTCCAGCGTCCCGTTGATGGACACGATCCCGGTCATGAAGCGCGAGCAGGACGGCGCGATCATCACGCAGTTCGACTACCCGACCTGCGAGGCGCTCGGCCTGCTCAAGATGGACTTCCTCGGCCTGCGCAACCTCACCATCGTCGACGACGCGCTCGCGAACATCAAGGCAAACCGCGGTGAGACGATCCTCATCGAGGAGCTCCCGTTCGACGATCAGGCCACCTACGACCTGCTCGCCCGCGGTGACACCCTGGGCGTCTTCCAGCTCGACGGCGGCGGGCTGCGTGCCCTGCTCCGCGCGATGCGCCCGGACCTGTTCGACCACATCACTGCAGTCATCGCGCTCTACCGCCCCGGCCCGATGGGCACGAACGCACACAACGACTACGCCGACCGCAAGAACAGCCGCAAGCCGGTCGTGCCGATCCACCCTGAGCTCGACGAGCCGCTGCGCGGCATCCTGGGCGAGACCTACGGGCTGGTCGTCTACCAGGAGCAGGTCATGGCCATCGCGCAACGGGTCGCGGGCTACTCGCTCGCCAGCGCCGACTTGCTGCGGCGCGCGATGGGCAAGAAGAAGAAGAAGGAACTGGAGGAGCAGTACGCCGCGTTCTCGGCCGGCATGTTCGAGCGGGGCTACTCCGCACCCGCGGTCAAGGCGCTCTGGGACACCCTGCTGCCGTTCTGCGACTACGGCTTCAACAAGAGCCACGGCGCCGGGTACGCCGTCGTCTCGTACTGGACGGCCTACCTCAAGGCGAACTATCCGGCCGAGTACATGGCGGCCCTACTCACCTCGGTGCGCGACGACAAGGACAAGTCCGCGGTCTACCTGGCCGAGTGCCGCCGCATGGGCATCACGGTGCTCGCGCCGTGCGTCAACTCCTCCGATGCCCAGTTCACCCCGACCGGCACCGACATCCGCTTCGGCCTCACCGCGATCCGCAACGTCGGCAGCAACGTCGTGACCTCAATCGTCGCCACCCGGCGAGGCAAGGGGGAGTTCGCCGACTTCGGTGACTTCCTGCGCAAGGTCGACGCTGTGGTCTGCAACAAGCGCACCATCGAGGCGCTGATCAAGGGTGGCGCTTTCGACTCGCTCGGCCACCCGCGCCGCGGTCTGATGAACATCTTCGAGCCCGCCGTCGATGCGGTGCTCGACACCAAGCGGGCCGAGGCGGTTGGCCAGTTCGACCTGTTCGGCACCTTGGGCGACGCCGGTCCCGCCGACGACGTTTTCGCGGTGCGCGTCCCGCCGGGGGAGTGGGACAAGAAGGTGCTGCTGCAGTTCGAGCGCGAGATGCTCGGGCTCTACGTCTCCGACCACCCACTGTTCGGGCTCGAGCACATCCTGGGCGCCTGCGCCGACCTGACGATCGCGGCCGTGCACGCCGAGGCGAGCGACGAACCGCGATCGGTGACGCTGACGGGCATCCTGTCCTCGGTGAACCGGCGCGTCACCAAGGCGGGCGCCCCGTGGGCCCAGGTCGTGCTCGAGGATCTCGAGGGTTCGATCGAGGTCATGTTCTTCCCGACCAGCTACGCCCAGGTGGCGCTGAGCATCGCCGAGGACGCCATCGTCGCGATCAAGGGGCGCACCGACGCCCGCGAGGACACGGTCAAACTGATCGGCAGTGACCTGACCCTGCTCGACACCAGCGCGCAGCCGCGCGGGCCGGTCATCGTCACGATGGCGCCCGCGCGCTGCACTCCGCCGATGGTCGACCGGCTGCGCGACGTGCTGGCCACGCACCCCGGCACCACCGAGGTGCACCTGCGCCTGGTCAACGGCGAGCGCGAGCACCTGCTCCGGCTCGGCGACAGTTACCGGGTTACGCCGTCGGCCGCCCTGATGGGCGACCTCAAGGCCCTGCTCGGCCCGTCCGCCGTCTCGGCCTAGCGCCCCGCACCACTCAACGGCGGGAGTCCCGGTACCGTCGGTAGCTGTGAAGCCCGCGCTGCCCGCCGAGCCGGATCCAGACGATCCGGTCGGCTATGACGTCGGTGCCTTCGAGCAGGGCTCGCCGGTCAGCCGGTGGGCGCTGGCGCGCTATCTCGTCGGCCGGGCCCTCGGCGAATCGGTCAGCC
>NZ_DATCNW010000241.1:0-2543 GCF_036565025.1 Pengzhenrongella sp. | reverse complement strand
GGTCGGGGAGACCGTCAAGGTCTCCTACGTCGACCAGGACCGCGGCGGCATCGACCCCGAGAAGACCCTGTTCGAGGTGGTCTCCGACGGGCTCGACTACATCAAGGTCGGCAACGTCGAGATGCCGTCCCGCGCGTACGTGGCGGCCTTCGGGTTCAAAGGGCCGGACCAGCAGAAGAAGGCCGGCGTGCTGTCCGGTGGTGAGCGCAACCGTCTCAACCTCGCGCTCACGCTCAAGCTCGGCGGGAACCTCCTGCTGCTCGACGAGCCCACCAACGACCTCGACGTGGAGACGCTCGGCTCGCTCGAGAACGCGCTGCTCGAGTTCCCCGGCTGCGCTGTGGTCACCTCGCACGACCGGTGGTTCCTGGACCGCGTCGTGACGCACATCCTCGCGTACGAGGGCACCGAGGAGAACCCCGCGAACTGGTACTGGTTCGAGGGGAACTTCGCGTCGTACGAGGAGAACAAGATCGAGCGCCTCGGTCCGGATGCCGCTCGACCGCACCGGGTCACCTACCGCAAGCTCACGCGCGACTGACGTCGCGGGAGCTCGGTGACACGCGACGAGGGAACGGGGCCGGAACCTGCGGCCGCGTCCCTCGTCGCTGCCCTCGTCGGCCTGCGGGCCGCGGTGGGCGAGGTCCGGCTCGCCCTCGACCTGCCCGACGCCGCGCGCGCCCGGGTCGAGCGCGCGCGGATGCTCGACCAGCTCGAGGACTACCTGCTGCCCCGGGTGCGGGCGGTCGGGGCGCCGCTGCTGGTCGTCGTCGGCGGTTCGACCGGGGCCGGCAAGTCGACCCTGGTCAACTCCCTGCTCGGTGAGGTCGTCACCGCGGCGGGGGTGCTGCGCCCGACGACGCGGGCACCCGTCCTGGTGCACCACCCGCTCGATGCGCACTGGTTCCGCGCGGACCGCGTGCTGCCGGGGCTGCCCCGGGTCACGGACTCGGCCGCGCTCGCCGCGCTCGATGCGTCGGCCGCGCCCGGTGCGACCGCGGACGCCGGGGATTCGCGCGCGCTACGTCTGGTCGCCTCGGACGCCGTGCCGCCCGGTCTGGCGCTGCTCGACGCTCCGGACATCGACTCCGTGGTCCGGGAGAACCGGCGACTGGCCACGCAGCTGCTCGGCGCGGCCGACCTGTGGCTGTTCGTCACGACCGCCGCGCGCTACGCCGACGCGGTTCCGTGGGAGCTGCTGGAGATCGCCGCCGCGCGCCGTGCCGAGATCGCGCTCGTGCTCGACCGGGTGGACCCCGGGGACGAGGGCCCGGTCCGGGCGCACCTGACCCAGCTGCTCGCCGAGCACGGGCTGGGCGGGGCACCCGTCCTGGTGGTCCCGGAGGCCCCGCGCGAGGCCGGGCTGCTGCCGGCGCCCGCGGTCGCACCCGTCGCCGACTGGCTGACCGCCCTCGGCGGGGACCCCGCCGCGAGGAGCGCCGCCATCGTACGGACCCGCGATGGGGCGACCGCCGACGTGCTCGCACGCTGCGCGAGCCTCGCGGACTGCGCGGATGGGCAGCGCCGCGCCGACCGTGCGCTGCGGGCGATGGTCGCCGGCCCGTACGGCGACGCGCAGCACGCGGTGCAGCACGCGACCTCGGACGGCACGCTGCTGCGGGGCGAGGTGCTCGCGCGCTGGCAGGACGTGGTCGGCACCGGGGAGTTCCTGCGCGCGGTCCAGGTCCGGGTCGGTTCGCTGCGGGACCGGCTCGTCGCGGCCGTCACGGGGCGGCGGGCTGCGGAGCCCGAGCTGTCGGCCGCCATCGGGCACGGGCTCGAGGCCGTGGTGCTGGACGCTGCCGAGCAGGCCGCGGAACGGGCGCACGCCGCGTGGCGCGCGGACCCGGCCGGGGCGAGGCTGCTCGTGGGGCTCGAGCTCGCGCGCGGCTCTGCCGACCTGCGCGGGCAGGTTGCGGCCGAGATCCGGGCGTGGCAGGCCGACGTGCTCGACCTCGTGAGCGAACAGGGCGCGGGCAAGCGTGCGGCCGCGCGGGCGATCTCGTTCGGGATCAACGGGCTCGGCGCCGCGCTCATGGTTGCCGTCTTCGCCTCGACCGGCGGGTTGACCGGGGCCGAGGTCGGGATCGCGGGTGGCTCGGCGCTGCTGGCCCAGCGCGTCCTCGAGGCCGTCTTCGGCGACGACGCGGTGCGGCAGCTGACGCGGACCGCGGCGATGCGGCTGTCCGCACGCATCGACGGCGTGCTCGCGGGGCAGGCCGCGAGATACACCGTCCAGCTCGACGCGCTCGGCACGGCCGAGGCGAGCGGGCAAGGGCTGCGAGCGGCCGCCGACCGGGTGCGCGCCGAGCTCGAACGGGTGCGGATCGAGGCCGCGGCCGCCGAGCAGCCCGCACCGAGCGGCGCCGACGGACCCGTGGTTCGCCGGGTCGGTGCGCTGCGCGGTTCGGGCCTGGCGCGCGATGCCGAGGCCGGAACCGGTGCCCCGCGCGGCGCCGGCACGCGCTCCGCCCCCGCCTCCCCGGACGTCCCCACGGGCGGGTTGCGCGCCTGGTGGCGACGGCGCCGGCACGGATCGGGGG
>NZ_DATCNW010000240.1:0-18620 GCF_036565025.1 Pengzhenrongella sp. | reverse complement strand
CCCGCCGGCGCGGCCCGCCGTCGGGCCCGGCACCCAAACCGCAGACTGCGCACATCGGCGTCTGCTGCGCACATCGGATGTGCGCAGCGGGCACGGATGTGCGCAGTCTGCGGGTTCTGGCGGTGGTCCGCTGTCCCGTTGGGGCTTGGCGGGGTTTCGGGGGCGTCGGGGAGCGTGGGGTGGCGGCGGCCGTGCGATCGGCAGGGAAGAATGGGGGCGTGAGCCTCTATCGCGACGAGGGGATCGTGCTGCGCACCCAGAAGCTGGGTGAGGCCGACCGCATCGTCACCCTCCTGACCCGCGAGCACGGCAAGGTGCGCGCGGTCGGCAAGGGCGTGCGCCGCACGTCCTCGCGGTTCGGGGCGCGCCTGGAACCGTTCATGCTCGTCGACGTCCAGCTGCACGCCGGGCGCAGCCTCGACATCGTCACCCAGGTCGAGACGATCTCGCCGTTCGCCCGGCGCGTGTGCGAGGACTACGCGATGTACACCGCCGGCACCGCGATGCTCGAGACGGCCGAGCGGCTGGTCGAGGCCGAGAAGGAGCCCGCGCTGCCCCAGTTCCGGCTGCTCGTCGGCGCCGTCCGCTCGCTGTCCGAGGGCGCGCACGCCCCGGGCCTGGTGCTGAACTCCTACCTCCTGCGGGCCCTGTCGATCGCGGGCTGGGCGCCGAGCTTCACCGACTGCGCGCGCTGCGGTCGGGCCGGACCGCACCACTCGTTCGCCGTCGCGCAGGGTGGGGCGGTGTGCGGTTCGTGCCGGCCGCCGGGCGCCGCGTCGCCCGCGCCGGAGACGTTCGTGCTGCTCGCGGCGCTGCTGAGCGGCGAGTGGCCGGCCGTCGACGCGAGCGACGAACGGCACCGCCGCGAGGCCGACGGTCTGGTCGCGGTGTTCCTGCAGTTCCACCTGGAGCGCCAGCTGCGCTCGCTTCGCCTCGTCGAAAGGGTCTGATGGCCCGCACTACCCAGACCGGCGCCGGGCGGACGACCCCGCACGTCGTCGTGCCGCCGCCGCCGCACCCGTCCGGAGCGCGCCCGCCGGCGATCCCGCTCGAGTTCGTCCCGCAGCACGTCGCGATCGTGATGGACGGCAACGGCCGGTGGGCCAACGCGCGCGGTCTGCCCCGGACTGCCGGCCACGAGGCGGGGGAGGCCTCGCTGCTCGACGTCGTCGCGGGGGCGATCGAGATCGGCGTCAAGCATGTCAGCGCGTATGCGTTCTCCACCGAGAACTGGAAGCGCTCGCCCGACGAGGTGCGGTTCCTGATGGGCTTCAACCGCGATGTGCTGCGCCGCCGCCGGGACGTGATGAACGACTGGGGCGTGCGGGTCCGCTGGGCCGGCCGCCGTCCGCGCCTGTGGCGCTCGGTCATCACCGAGCTGGAGACGGCCGAGGAGCTCACCCGCAGCAACGACGTCTGCACCCTGACCATGTGCGTGAACTACGGCGGCCGCGCCGAGGTTGCCGACGCCGCCAAGGCGATCGCCCGCGAGGTCGCCGCCGGCCGTCTCGACCCGGAGAAGGTCACCGAGAAGACCGTCGCGGCGTACCTGGACGAGCCGGACCTGCCCGACGTCGACCTGTTCCTGCGCACGTCGGGGGAGCAGCGCACGTCGAACTTCATGATCTGGCAGGCGGCGTACGCCGAGTACGTGTTCCTCGACGAGTACTGGCCCGACGTGGACCGCCGGTCCCTGTGGCGCGCGGTCGAGACCTATGCCAGGCGGGACCGGCGCTACGGCGGTGCGGTCGACCTGTCCGGGGCCCAGTGACCAGCTCGCCGCCCGCCTGACCCCAATCCCGTTGGAACGCACGAGCCGCGCCAGCCGGGCGTCGAACTGGGAGTCGTTGCTGTCTTTTCGCTCGAGCGAGGACAACAACTCCCAGTTCGATGGCGATCGACAGAGGCGTTCCCGCGGGAACGCGCCTGGTCGGCGTCCGCGGCGCTGGAGCTCTCGGCGAGCGGGCGGGCGGTCTGGTTACGCCGGCGGTGAACCGTGCGGCGACCGCGCTCGAGCGATGGTGCACTGGCGCGCATGAACCTGCTGGTGCTGGGCGGTACGGCGTGGCTGGGGCGCGAGCTGAGCCGGCAGGCGGTGGCGCGGGGACATTCGGTCACCTGCCTCGCACGCGGCCAGAGCGGTCCGGTCGCCGAGGGCGCGGTCCTGGTGAGCGCCGACCGGCAGGAGCCCTGCGCTTACGACGCGCTTCTCGGTCACGACTGGGACGCCGTGATCGAGCTGTCCTGGCAGCCCGGCTGGGTCCGCGAGGCGCTGGCGGCGCTGCACGGGCGGGCCCGCCACTGGACGTATGTCTCGTCGGTGAGCGTGTACGCCTCGCACGGCGAACCTGGTGCCGACGAGGGCGCGGCGCTGCTCGCGGCGGCTGACCGCGACGACGTCGACCGCGCGCAGTACGGCGAGGCGAAGGTCGCGTGCGAGCTGGCGTCGCGCGACGTCGTCGGGGACCGGCTGCTCGTCATCAGGCCCGGGCTCATCGGCGGGCCGGGCGACCACACCGGCCGCTCGGGGTATTGGGTTGCCCGCGCGGCGCGTGACCCGCTGGCTCCGATGCTGGTCCCGGACTCGCCCGACGTCCCGACCCAGGTGGTCGACATCCGGGACCTCGCCTCGTGGGTGCTCGACGCCGCGCTGGGTGGGACCACGGGCACATACGACGCCGTCGGCCCCGTCCTGCCGCTTGCCCGGTGGATCGAGCTGTCCCGCGCGGTAGGCGGACACCGCGGGCCGCTCGTGCCGGCGCCTGCGGGCTGGCTGCTCGCGCAGGGCGTGGCCGAGCTCGCAGGTCCGGCCTCCTTGCCGATGTGGATCGTCGAGCCGGGCTGGGAGGGGTTCTCGAACAGGTCAGGGGCTGCCGCAGTCGCGGCGGGGCTGCGGCATCGTCCGCGTGCGGACCTGCTCAGCGACCTGCTCCGCTGGGAAGAGCGGGAGGGCCTCGACCGCCCCCGCCCGGCCGGCCTGCCCGCACCCCGCGAGCAAAGCCTCCTGGCCGCCCTGGTTCCGGTGACGCCGACTCAGTAGTCGAACGGCTCGGTCTTCGGTTCGGCTCGCGGTGTGGAGGGACGCGCGTGGGACTGGAGTGACAGGTGGGGACGATGTGACACCCATTTCTGTCTCACGGTCACCATCTGTCACTCGCGCGTCCCTCCGCACCGCAGCCCCTTGCGGAGGGGTCACCCCGGCTCGCCGGATGTAGCCCTGTCTCTGCGAACAGACGCCGGTCAAGATCCGCTCATCCGGTCCGGGATGATGGTGCTCGATGAGGCTGATGTCGAGTGATGGGGCGATCGTCGAGCTGAGCGTGGTCGGGTACGAGTTCCCGGTGGCGAGCGATCGCGAGGCGCAGGACGAGTACGACGCCAACTGGTTGGTGATCGACGGTTCGGTCCGTACCGCGGAAGGTCGGGCGTGGTCGTGGACCGAGCCGAGCCTGCTGACGTCGGAGGCCCGCGAGTTGACGACCTGGTTGCGCAGCGCGGCGACGACCGACGGCGCGGTCCCGATCTGGGACGACGCGAGGCTGACGTCCTGGCTGGCCGACGTCGAGTCCGACACGGTCGAGCCCTGGTCGTCGGACGGCGCGGATGAGAGCGACGGGCTGCTGCTGTTCTTGGAGCCGAACCTCGGATTCTCCGTCGCGGCGCGAGCCGAGGCGATGGTCCACCTCCGGGTCCACTTCTCCCTCGAAGCATTGCCGGAGCCACCGATCGGCGCCGCCGGCGGGTTCCCGCTCTACTCGTTCTTCGTCACCCTCACGCTCGACCCCGCCGACCTCATGGCCGCCGTCGAGCAGTGGGAGCGCGACCTGGCGCCGTATCCCATCAAGCGAATCGCCCCGTAGCGCCGGCAGCCGAGAGCAACGGCGATCCAAAGCACGTGCGATCCAAAGCAACGGCGGTCTCAAAGCACCTGCGCCCGAACTCTCACCCGCCCAACCCGTGGCAGGCTCTTCCCTCGCGCACTCACGCGCTCGCAGACGGAAAGGCCCGACCCTTCATGAGACCGCTCGGCACCCCCTACTCGCCGTCGGCGATCCGCGTGATGCTCCTGGGTGCCGGTGAGCTGGGCAAGGAAGTGGTGATCGCGCTGCAGCGCCTCGGTGTGGAGACGATCGCGGTGGACTCCAGGCCGAACGCGCCCGGTCACCAGGTCGCGCACCACGCCCGCACCGTCGACATGTCCGACCCGGACGCCCTGCGCGCGCTGATCCTGGCCGAGCGGCCCGACGTCGTCGTGCCGGAGATCGAGGCGATCGCGACCGCCGCGCTGGTCGCGCTGGAGGCTGAGGGCGTCGTGCGGGTGATCCCGACCGCGCGCGCCACCCGGCTGACCATGGACCGCGAGGGCATCCGCCGCCTCGCCGCCGAGACGCTGGGCCTGCCGACCAGCCCGTACCGGTTCTGCGACTCCCTCGCCGAGCTGACCGCCGCCATCGACGGCACGGACGACGGCGGCGCGGGCATCGGGTACCCGTGCGTGATCAAGCCCGTCATGAGCAGCTCCGGCAAGGGGCAGAGCAAGATCGACGGGCCCGCCGACGTGCCCGCGGCCTGGGACCACGCGATGGCCGGCGGCCGCACCAAGCGCGGGCGAGTGATCGTCGAGGCGTTCGTCGACTTCGACTACGAGATCACCCAGCTCACCGTGCGGGCCTCCGGCACCGGCGGCGAGGTCGAGACCCACTTCTGCGAGCCCATCGGGCACCGCCAGGTCGGCGGCGACTACGTCGAGAGCTGGCAGCCGCACGCGATGCCCGCGGCCGCGCGTCTGCGCGCCCAGGAGATCGCCCGGGCGGTGACCGAGAACCTGGGCGGCCAGGGCGTCTTCGGCGTCGAGCTCTTCGTGCGCGGCGAGCAGGTCTGGTTCAACGAGGTCAGCCCGCGCCCGCACGACACCGGCATGGTCACCATGGTCACTCAGGGCCAGAACGAGTTCGAGCTGCACGCCCGCGCGATCCTCGGTCTGCCCGTGGACACCACGTTGCGGACCCCCGGCGCGAGTGCGGTCATCTACGGCGGCGTCGACGCGCCCGCGATCGTCTTCGACGGGGTCGACGACGCGCTGCGCGTCCCGAACAGCGACCTGCGGCTGTTCGGCAAGGTCGAGAGCTTCACCAAGCGCCGCATGGGCGTCGCCCTCGTGCACGACGTCGACGTGGACTACGCCCGCGCGCAGGCCCGGCTGGTCGCGCGCCGCGTGAAGCCGCGCAAGGCCTGACGGAGGCCCCGGCGATGCCCGACGGCGGTCCGTCCCCGTGGACCGCGACCCCGTGGACCGCGACCCCGCCGCCGACACGCGTCCTCGAGGAGTTCGGCGCGACCGGCCGGCTGCTCGCGCTCCGGGGCGGGCAGGGCACGTCGTAGCAGAGCGGGCCGCTCGTCCTGAAGCCATCGGACCTGCCGGGCGCCGCGCTCGCCTGGCTGGACGAGGTGGTCCGGCCGATTCGGACAGACCGGGTCAGGCTGAGCCAGAGAACAACCCAGGCAACCCTGGCTTTGAGGCTCCACGGCGGCGCCGTCGGCGCTTGGCGGGAAGACGCTGAGCCGGTCGGGTGCATCTTTGCAGGATCGGCATCGACCCGCCGATGATGAGTCCACCGTCGGTGACGAAATCAGCGGCCTGCCGCTCGCCCGAGACGGCAGGATTCCGTCGGTGCGGAGCATGGTGCCCGAGTGAACCGTGGGACCGATTCGACGGACCTTCGAGTCGTCTCCATGCACATCTGTCACATGCTCCGCACCGGCGGAACAGTAACCGGCTCCGAAACCCGGGACTGGCCCTCACCCGCGGATCATTTCGCTAAAGATGGGCCAGTTCCTACCGATATGGTCGGCAACTTGCTCGCCCGATACAGGAGACACCATGAACCCGATGCGCCCCGAGGAGGCCCCCGAACGGGTACCGATCGAGACGGTCGCGCCGCCCGCGGCGGCGGACATGGCATACGAACGGTGCGCGAGCTGCGGGCACCGCGCGTTCGTGCTGGTGATGACCGCCGGGGGCCCGCTCGCCTTCTGCGCGCACCATTTCGAGCAGAACGCCAGTGCGTTGGCCCTGGTCAGCGTCGTCATCCACGACATCCGCGACCAGCTGGTGCCCGCGATCCGCGCACCGGACTGACCTCGGGACGCAAGTGCCCCGATGCGGGTTATCGGGTGGGTGCGCTGTGCGCCCAGAAGTCGCGGATGATCGCGGACGGGTCGGTGCCGGTCGCGGCGACCTGCGTGAGCAGGATGTCGACCGAACCGGTGGACTCCGGTGATGTGCGCGGTCGTTCCGGTGCCACCGACCCAGCCGTAGCGGCCCGGCACGTTCCAGGGGTCGATGGTCTCGACGTCGACCGATCCGCCGAAACCCCAGCCCTGGCCCCCGAGGAACCGCGTGCCGATGTCGCGCTGCGGGGCGGTCAGGTGATTGGTGGTCATCTGCCGGACCGATTCCGGTGACAGCAGCCGGCGACCGTCGACGGCCCCGTCGCCCAGGATCATGCGGGCGAAGCGAAACCAGTCGTCCACGGTCGAGGCCAGTCCGCCGGCTCCGGCGGGAAACGGCGGCAGGTGGCTCCACTGCCAGTCCGGGCCGTCGGCCAGCTGGAAGCCTCCGGCCGGATCCGCCCGGTAGTAGCTGGTGAGCCGGTCCCGCGTGGCCGCGGGCACCTCGAAGCCGGTGTCGACCATGCCGAGCGGCTCGAGCACGCGCTCGCTGAGGAACTCGGGGAACGACTGACCAGGGCGAAGTCGGACGCGAAGCCGTAACCCGTGCGTCCGGTCAGCAGGTCGCGGACGGAGATCGGTCGGGTCGCCGGCACGACGTCGTCCACGGGGCTCGCGGGGGTGCGCACCACCACGGGCGAGGCGAGCTCCGGCAGCCACGCGTCGACGGCGTCGTCCAGCGCGAGGCGGCCGTCGTCGACCAGCACCATCACGGCCGCCGCCGTGATGGGCTTGGTGATCGAGGCGATGCGGAAGATCGAGTCCCTCGCCATCGGGATTGCGCGCTCGATATCGGCCGAACCGGCGACCTCCACCTCCACCCGGTCGCCGCGGGCCGTCAGGCTGACCGCTCCCGGCACCGATCCGCGGGCAACATGCGCCTCGAGGAGGTCGCGCAGTGCGCTCACCCTGCGGCCTCGACGCTCACGTCGTCGGGCACGGCGGGGTGCGGATCGTGCGGCCGGGGCCGCCGCAGCAGCGGCGCGAGCAGCGCGACCACCGTGTACACACCGATCGCGAGCACCACGATCGTGGCGCCGGGGGACAGGTCGTTCCAGTAGGTGATCGACAGCCCGGTCACGCACACCGTGACCCCGATCCCCATCGCCAGGCCCATCGTGCGTCTGAACGAACCCGACACCAGTTGCGCAACGGCGACGGGCACGATCATGAGTGCACTCACCAATAGCAGTCCGACGACCCGCATCGAGACGGTCACGGTGAGCGCCGCGATGACCGCAATGGTGATGTTCAGGAAGCGCACCGGGAGGCCCGCCGCGCGGGCGAACTCCTCGTCGTGGCAGACCGCGAACAGCGCGGTGCGCAGCCCGACGCCGACCACCAGGATGATCGCGGTGAGGATCACGGTCAGCCACAGGTCCGTGCTGGACACCGTCGAGATCGAGCCGAAGAGGTAGGCCATCAGGTTCGCGTTGGTGCCGCCCGCGAGCGAGATGAGCAGCACGCCGCCGGCGATCCCGCCGTAGAACAGCAGGGCCAGGGCCACGTCGCCGCTGGTCCGGCCGCGCTCGCGGACCAGCTCGATCACCACCGCGCCGATGACGGCCGTGATCACCGCGCCGGGCACCGCGAGGATGTCGTGCGGCGCGAGGTCCATCAGGTTGCCCACGAGCCAGCCGAGGGCGACCCCGGTCAGCGCGACGTGCCCTATGCCGTCGCCGAGCAGGCTGAGCTTGCGCTGCACGAGGTAGGTGCCCATCACCGGCGCGGCGAGGCCGACCAGCAGCGCCGCGGTCAGCGCGCGCTGCATCAGGGGGTCGCCGAGCATGCCGACGAGCTCGTTGAGGATCACGGCTCCCACCTCAGCCCGGCCACGCCGGTGTCGGCGCGATAGTCCTCCGTGTCGTGCGGGTGCACGTGGTCGTGGTCCGCCTCTCCGTGCTCGCGGGTGGGGGAGGGAGGGGCGCCGTCGTGCACGACGGCGCCGTGGCGCAGCACGACGGCGCGCTGAACCAGGGGCGCGAGCGCGGCGAGCTCGTGCAGCACGACCAGGACCGTCCGGCCGCGCGCCGTCAGGGCCCGCAGCGTGTCCGCGAACGCCTGCTGGCTGGGCAGGTCGACGCCGGCCACGGGTTCGTCGAGCACGAGCAGGGCCGGGTCGCGGACCAGCGCCCGCGCGATCAGCACGCGCTGCTGCTGGCCGCCGGAGAGCTCGCGCACCGGGCGGTCCACGTGGTGGGTGAGCCCGACGAGGTCGAGCGCGCCGCGGACCGTCTCGCGTGAGTGCCGTGGCGGCCGCAGCCGCCGGCCGTGCAGCAGCCCGGAGGCGACGACCTCGCCCGCTGTGGCCGGCACCCCGGTCGCGGCGCTCACGCGCTGGGGGACGTACCCGATGCGGTCCCACGGGACGGCCCGCCCGAGCGGCGCGCCGAGCAGCTCGATCCGGCCGGACTCGATCGGCACCGCGCCGACCAGCGCCCGCACCAGGGTCGACTTGCCCGAACCGTTCGCGCCGAGCAGCGCGACGACCTCGCCGTCCGCGACCGTCAGGTCGACGTCGCGCAGGATGACGTTCCCGCCCAGCCTGACGCGCACGCCGCGCGCGAGGACGGCCGGGGGCGGCGCGGGCTTCGTCATTTGCAGTCCAGGGCCGTGCGCAGGACGCTGAGGTTCTTCAGCATCACGTCACGATAGTTGGAGCGCGGGTCGGTCAGGCTCTCCACCGGGTCGAGGACGGCGGACTTGACGCCTAGGTCGGCCGCGAGGGTCTGGGCGACCTTCGGGCTGACGAGGTGCTCGGAGAAGATCGTGGTGACCCCCTTCTTCCGCACGAGGTCGCGGATCTGCCGCAGGCGTGCCGGTGACGGCTCGGCGTCGGGATCGAGGCCCGACATGCCGACCTGTGACAGGTCGTAGCGGTCCGAGAGGTAGCCGAACGCCTCGTGCGAGGTGACGATCGTGCGGTCCTTGCAGCTCGCGAGGCCGGTCCTGTACTTGGTGTCGAGGTCCGTGAGGGACATCTCGAGCCTCTTGGCGTTCGCGGCGTAGGTGTCCGCGTGGCTCGGGTCCGCCTTGGTGAGCGCCGCGGCGACCGGGCCGGCGAGCCGTTCGAGGCGGTGCGGGTCGAGCCAGAAGTGCGGGTCGAGCGTGCCCTCCCCGCGCTTGGGGTGCGCCCACGCGACCAGGTCGGCGGTGTGGGCGGCGTTCACGACGTTCGTCGGCTGGCGCGCGGCGACGCCCTCGTCGACCGCGGCCTGGAACCCCGAGAGGTACACCACGACGTCGGCCTCGCTCACCGTGCGCACCTCGCGGGGGGACAGCTCGACGTCGTGCGGCTCGGCGCCGGGCGGCGTCAGGGAGCTCACGTCGACGAGCTTGCCGCCCACCTGCTGGGCCACGTACTGCAGCGGGTAGAACGAGGCGAGGACCTGAACACCGGCCTTGTTCCCTTCGTCTCCGAACGCCGTAGAGGCGCAGCCGGACAGGACGAGGGAGACGGTGGCGACGGCGGACAGGATGAGCAGGGGTCGTCGCATGACGATGATTCTCACGCTCGTGAGAATCATTGTCAAAACGACTGTCCAGATCGGGCGGATCGAGGAGTCCGCGCGGGCCCCAGGGATCGCGGTCGCCCGGGTAACCTGTGGGGTCCACCCCGCCCAGCCAGGTCGGGGTCCTGTGTGAAGGTGATTACTCCGTGGCTCCTCCCTCTCGTCTTGATTCCGTCATCTCCCTGGCAAAGCGCCGTGGCTTCGTCTTCCCGTCGGGGGAGATCTATGGAGGCACCCGATCGGCCTGGGACTACGGTCCACTCGGGGTCGAGCTGAAGGAGAACATCAAGAAGCAGTGGTGGCGCACGATGGTCACGAGCCGCGACGACATCGTCGGGCTCGACTCCGCGGTCATCCTGCCCCGCCAGGTCTGGATCGCCTCGGGCCACGTCGGGGTCTTCACCGACCCGCTGACCGAGTGCACGAGCTGCCACAAGCGGTTCCGCGCGGACCACCTCATCGAGGCGTACATCGAGAAGAAGGGCCGCGAGCCGGAGAACGGCATCGCGGACCTCGCCTGCCCGAACTGCGGCACGCGCGGCCAGTGGACCGAGCCGCGCGACTTCAACATGATGCTCAAGACCTACCTCGGCCCCGTCGAGGAGGAGTCCGGCCTGCACTACCTGCGGCCCGAGACCGCCCAGGGCATCTTCGTGAACTTCGCCAACGTCGTCACGACGTCGCGCAAGCGGCCGCCGTTCGGCATCGGGCAGATCGGCAAGTCCTTCCGCAACGAGATCACGCCGGGGAACTTCATCTTCCGCACCCGCGAGTTCGAGCAGATGGAGATGGAGTTCTTCGTCGAGCCGGGTACGGACGAGACCTGGCACCAGTACTGGATCGACGCGCGCCAGAAGTGGTACACCGACCTGGGCATCTCCGCGGACAACCTGCGCCTGTTCGAGCACCCGCAGGAGAAGCTCTCGCACTACTCCAAGCGGACCGTGGACATCGAGTACCGGTTCGGCTTCCAGGGCAGCGAGTGGGGCGAGCTCGAGGGCGTCGCGAACCGCACCGACTTCGACCTCAAGACGCACACCGAGCACTCGGGGCAGGACCTGTCCTACTTCGACCAGGCCAAGAACGAGCGCTGGGTGCCGTACGTCATCGAGCCCGCCGCGGGCCTGACCCGGTCGCTGATGGCGTTCCTCGTCGAGTCCTACACCGAGGACGAGGCGCCGAACACCAAGGGCGGCGTCGACGTGCGGACCGTGCTCAAGCTCGACCCGCGCCTCGCGCCGGTGAAGGCCGCGGTGCTGCCGCTCTCGCGCAACGAGGCCCTGTCCCCGAAGGCCCGCGACCTCGCGGCCGAGCTGCGGGGCTACTGGAACGTCGAGTTCGACGACGCCGGCGCGATCGGGCGCCGGTACCGTCGCCAGGACGAGATCGGCACCCCGTTCTGCATCACGGTCGACTTCGACACCCTCGACGACCAGGCCGTCACGATCCGCCACCGCGACGACATGACCCAGGAGCGAGTGGCCCTGGACAAGGTCGCCAGCTACCTGGCCGCCCGCCTCCTCGGCGCCTAACCCCACCCTCACCCCTGTCCGCGTTCTGCAAACTAACCGGCGTTCTGCAAACTCCGGGAGTTTGCAGAACGCGGCCAAGTTTGCAGAACCGGGCGGGGGCGGCCCCGCCCGTGACATCTGTCACCGGCAGGTCGTGACGGGCGGACCAGGGGAGCGCGGCCGCCGTCGGGCAGGATCGACCCCATGAGAACCTCGCCCGCCGCCGATCCAGACCTCGCCCGGCGCACCGGTCGGCCGGTGCCCGCCCTGGAACTGGTTGACCTGCACAAGAGCTTCGGGGCGGTGCGCGCCGTGGACGGCATCAGCCTGCGCATCGAGCCGGGCGAGATCGTCGCCTTCCTCGGCCCGAACGGGGCCGGGAAGACCACCACGATCGACCTGATGCTCGCCCCTCGCGCGGCCCGACGGCGGCTCCGTCGCGGTCTTCGGCGGCACCCCCGCCGAGGCGATCGCCCGCGGCCGGATCTCCGCGGTCATGCAGACCGGCGGGCTCCTGAAGGACCTGACGGTCGCCGAGACCGTCCGACTGACCGCGTCGCTGTTCGCCGACACTCGCCCGGTCGAGGAGGTGCTCGCGCGGGCCGGGATCCTCGCCCTCGCCGACCGCCGCGTCGGTAAGTGCTCGGGCGGCGAGCAGGCAAGGCCGCCGAGAACAGCTGGCTCTAGCCCCTCCAGACTCCGCCGAGAGCGGAGTTACCGCCCCTAGAAAGCGGTTTCCGGGGGCGGTTACTCCGCTCTCGGCGTTAGGTGCCGAGGATGGCTTGGGTTACGGCTACCTGTTCTGTCAGGACGCCGCTGATGGTGGTCTGCGTCTCGTTGATGCGATCGACGACGCCGCGGATCTCGGCGAGCGAGCGGACCACGTCCTGCACCTGCTGCTGGATGGTCTGGACCTTGTCGCCGACCTCCGTGGTCGCCGCCGCGGTCTCGTTGGCCAGCTCCTTGACCTCGTGGGCGACGACGGCGAACCCGCGCCCGGCCTCGCCGGCGCGCGCCGCCTCGATGGTCGCGTTCAGGGCGAGCAGGTTCGTCTGGGCCGCGATCGCCCGGATCGCCTTGACCACCTCGCCGATCTTGGTGGACGAGACCCCGAGCCCGGCGACGTTGCGGTTGGCTTCCTCGGCGAGCTGTTGACCCTCGTTCGCGACCGACGTCGCCGCCAGGACGTTGCGTTCCACCTCCTGGATCGACGTGACCAGCTCGCGGCCGGCGGTCCGCAGGCGCTCGTCGGCGGCGAGCCGGTCGAGCGACTGTCCGAGCAGGAAGGCCGTGTTGCGCAGGGCATCCTCGCGTCCGGTCGAGAGGGTCAGGGTGGTGGTGGCAAAGAAGTCCATGGTGCCGATGACCTGGCCGCCGACCAGGATGGGCAGGCACACCCCGGACTTGACCCCGGCCCGACCGGCGACCGGGGCGCGGACGCAGTCGGTGAGCTTCGCCAGGTCGGCCACAAAGACCAGGTCACGCGTCTTCCAGGCCCGACCCGCGAGGCCGACACCCTCCGCGAACGAGGCCTTGCGGGTGACCTCCCGGAACTCGTTGCCCGCGTCCCCGGACTCCTGCACGAAGTGCAGGGCGTGGTCGGACTGGTCGACCGCCCAGTAGGAGCCGTACGCCCAGCCGAAGCCCTCGCGGACCGTGTTCAGGGCCTTGTTCAGCGCGTCCTTGCCGCTGTCGGCACTCGTCAGGTCCCGGATCACGCGGTTCACGGCGTCGATGTCGCGGCTGGCGTCTCGCTGTCGCCCGGCGGTCGCGATCCGCTCGATGGCCTGCGACACCAGGATACCGATGCTGCGCAGCGTTGCCAGCCGTTGCTCGGAGAGCTCGACGGTCTCCATCGCGAAGAAGTCCATCGTCCCGGTCACCACACCGTCCTCCATCAGCGGGAAGCAGATGCCGGACTTGACCCCCATGCGCTGCGCGGCGGGTGCCCGCACGCAGTCCCGGAGCTCGCCGAGATCTGCGACGAAGACGAGGTCGCGGGCCTTCCACGCTCGCCCCGAGAGCCCGACGCCCTCCTTGAACGACGCCTCGAGGGTCACCCGCCGGAACTCCTCGGCCACCTCACCGGAGTCCTGGGCGAAGCGCAGGGCGCCCCCGACCGGGTCGATGACCCAGTAGGAGCCGTACGCCCACCCGAACCGCTGCCGCACCAGGTCGAGCGCGGCGCTGACCGCCTCTTTGATCGTCCGGGTGCCGGCGAGCGTGCTCACCACCGCCGTCACGGCGTCGACGTTCGCCTTTGCCTCGGCGAGCATCCCGACCGCCCCGGCGGGCCCGTCGGTCCTCGCGATGAAACGCAGCATCTGAACTCCTCGTGTGGCTCCCGACCGACGTCTACCGCCGCGACTGAGAATGAGATCGGCTGCCCGGACGAGAAGTTGAGGCGGACAGAGCGGACAGCCTGACCGGGACCCTCCAGCGTCGGCGGACGCGGGCTAGAAGGTGAAGGTTCGGACGAGTTGGTCCAGGCTGGTCGCGGTGCCGGCCAGGTCGCCGGCCGACTGCAGGGTCACGCCCGCGCCCTGCGAGGTCGACCCGGCCGCGGTCGCCACGCCCTGGATGTTCTCCGCGATCTGGCCGGTGCCCTCGGAGATCTGACCGACGCTGCGGCTGATCTCCGACGCGGTGGCCGACTGCTCCTCCACCGCCGCGGCGATCGTGCCCTGGAGCTCGTTGATCTGGCTGACCACGTCCGCGATCTGCCCGATGGCCTCGGCCACCTCCGCGGTCGTGGTCTGGATCGCGAGGGTCTTGCGCGAGATGTCCTCGGTGGCCCGGGCGGTCTCCCGCGCCAGGTCCTTCACCTCACCGGCGACGACCGCGAAGCCCTTGCCGGCGTCGCCGGCCCGCGCAGCCTCGATCGTGGCGTTGAGCGCGAGCAGGTTGGTCTGCCCGGCGATCGTGTTGATGACCTTGAGGATGTCCCCGATCTCACCGCTCGCCTCCCGCAGGCGCTGCACGGCCTCCGATGTGAGCCTCGCGGTCCCGACCGCGCCGGTCGCCACCCCGGCCGCCGACGCCGCGCTGCGGGAGATCTCGCTGATCGACGCGGTCATCTCCTCCGTTGCCGCCGACATCGTGCCCACGTTCGCCGAGACCTCGTCGGCGGCGGCCGCGACCACGTTCGCCTGCAACGACGTCTCCTCGGCTCCGCTGCCCAGCTGGGTGGAGATCGCAGTGAGCTCCTCCGAGGCCGCGGCGAGCGTCGTGGACGTCTCCCCGATGGAGGACATCGCAGCGCGGATCGCGCCGAGGGCCTCGGACAGTGCGCCGGCCATCACCCCGATCTCGTCGCTGTTGTGCACCGTGACCTCGGCGGTGAGGTCCTTCGCGGCAACCTTGCGCAGCGCAGCCACGAGCAGCGCGAGCGGGCGGGTGATCGAGCGGCCGACCAGCAGTGAAAGGCCGCCGAGGAGCGCGATCCCGACGACCAGCGCGATCGCGACGACGGCGTTCAGCCGCGCGATCGCCGAGTGCGACGCTCGCGTGGCCGCGGCCACGCGAGCTCCCAGGTCCTCTCGCGTGGCGGTGATCTTTGCCTGGACCGCGTTCGCGCGCTCGCGCTCCGTGGTCAGCGCCGGCAGTGCCTGCGGGCCGGCCGGGTCGATCGCCGCCAGGACCCGCATCTGCGCGGTGACCTCGTCCAGGTAGGCCTTGTACGCCACGCGCACGGTGTCCAGCCTGCGCCCGAAGGCGGCGGGCACGCTGAGCGCGTCGACCTTCGACCAGGCGGCGTCGACCTGCGCCTTGACGACGTCCAGCTCGCCGGACGCCGTCTTGCGGGCGGCATCGTTCGTCGCCAGCAGCATGTCGCGCTCGGCGATCTGGGTGTCGCTCTCGCGCATGTCCAGCTCGGCCAGGCTGCTGTTGACGGCGTTGAGCGACGTCGTCAGCTCGCTTGCCGACTTGATCTTGCTCCCGCTCAGCACACTGACCCCGCCGATGGTGCCGGCTAGCACCAGTCCGGCGACAACGAGCAGCGCCAGCTTCCGACCTACGGTGAAACGCATTTCTACTCCTTGAATCCGGTTGATACCTCGGGAATCCTCTGCGATTCGGATCGGCCCGGCCGGCGGTCCCGTGAGGCCGCGGACCGTCAGGGTTTCTTAACGCCGCGGCGCTCGCCGACACGCGCGCACGGCCCTCCGGGGGGCGCCCGCGCGGTCGTCGCCCAGGGGCCGAGCCCGACGTACGCGACAATGATCCGGTGACTGCTATCGCCACCCGCCTGCTCCCGCCCCTGCGGATCGGGCCGCTGAGCATCGACACCCCCGTGGTGCTCGCGCCCATGGCCGGGGTGACCAACGCCGCGTTCCGCCGGCTGTGCCGCGAGAGCGGAGCCGGGCTGTACGTCGCGGAAATGGTCACGTCCCGCGCGCTCGTCGAGCGCGGTGAGGAGTCCATGCGGATCATCTCGCACGAGCCCGACGAGCGACCGCGCTCGGTGCAGGTCTACGGCGTCGACCCCGCGACCGTCGGTGCCGCGGTCCGGATGATCGCCTCGGAGGACCGCGCCGACCACATCGACCTGAACTTCGGCTGCCCCGTGCCCAAGGTCACCCGCAAGGGCGGCGGCGCGGTGCTGCCCTGGAAGCGGGACCTGTTCGCCTCGATCGTGCGCGCGGCCGTCGACGCCGCCGCCCCGTACGGCGTGCCGGTGACTCTCAAGATGCGCAAGGGCATCGACGAGGACCACCTCACCTACCTCGAGGCCGGCAAGGTCGCCCAGGACGTCGGCATCGCCGCGGTCGCGCTGCACGCGCGCACCGCCGCCGACTACTACTCCGGCACCGCCGACTGGGAGGCGATCGCGCGCCTCAAGGAGGCGGTCACCGACATCCCGGTGCTCGGCAACGGGGACATCTGGTCGGCCGAGGACGCCGTGGCGATGGTCGCGCAGACCGGCTGCGACGGCGTCGTCGTCGGGCGCGGTTGCCAGGGGAGGCCGTGGCTGTTCGCGGACCTGGCGGCGGCGTTCGCCGGGTCGGACGCGCGGGTGCGCCCGGGCATGCGCGAGGTCGCCGGCGTCGTGCACCGGCACGCCGAGCTGATGGTCGAGCACTTCGGAGAGCAGAGCAAGGCGCTGCGCGAGATGCGCAAGCACATGGCGTGGTACTTCAAGGGGTACATCGTCGGCGGGGACCTGCGCCGCTCGCTCGGGCTCGTCTCGACCCTGACCGAGCTCGAGGATCTGCTCGCGACCCTCGACCTCGACCAGCCGTACCCCGGCGAGCCCTCGGAGGGCCCCCGCGGCCGGGCCGGCTCCCCGAAGCGCGTCTCCCTGCCCGAGGGCTGGCTAGCCTCCCGCGACCTGAGCGAGGAGTTCGCCCGCAGCCTGGCCGAGGCCGAGCTCAGCGTCTCCGGCGGCTGACCGCGGCGGCTGAACCCGCAGCGGCGGCTGAACGCGCAGACTGCGCACATCGGTTCCTCCTGCGCACATCGGATGTGCGCAGTCGACGGTGATGTGCGCAGTCTGCGCTCAGTGACCCTGTTCGGGGGCGACGCGGACCCAGACCGTGGTGTCGCTGGGGACGACTCGGACGCCGCCGGCCGCGTGCAGAGCGGCGCTCGCGTGCAGCACGTCGGCGCCGTGCGGGAGGGCGACCGGGTCGGTGCCCAGGTTCGCAAGCACCAGCACGTCACGGTTGACGAACGCGACCACCGCGTTCCCGCTCGCCCGAGCCATGCCGTCGACCCAGGCCAGCGACCCGGTGCCGAGCTCGAGGTCGCGGCGCAGCGTGAGTGCCTCGCGGTAGAGCTCGTACGTCGAGCCCGGCACCCCCTGCTGGGCGTCGAGCGCGTACGAGGCCCACGACGTCGGCTGCGGCAGCCAGGTCTTGCCCGTCGGTGAGAAGCCGAAGCCGGCCTCGCCCTTCGCCCAGGGCAGCGGCACCCGGCACCCGTCGCGACCGCGCTCGCTGTGCCCGGAGCGCCACCACGCCGGGTCCTGGCGGAGGTCGTCGTCGAGCGCGGTGTGCTCGGGCAGCCCGAGCTCCTCGCCCTGGTAGAGGTAGGCGGAACCCGGCAGGCCGAGCATGAGAAGCGTCGCGGCGCGCGCACGGCGCAGGCCGAGGGCCTCGTTGGGCTGCTCGTCGCCGTGGCCGATCCCCGTCGGCCGCGAACCGGCCTTCACCAGCCCGAGCCGCGAGGTGTGTCGCACGACGTCGTGGTTGGACAGCACCCAGGTGGTCGGTGCGCCGACGGCGTCGCTCGCGGCGAGCGAGGCGGTCACGACCTCCTGGAGCGCCGGGGCGTTCCACCGGGCGGCGAGAAAGGAGAAGTTGAAGGCCTGGTGCATCTCGTCCGGGCGCACGTACCGAGCGAGCTGCTCGAGCGGCTCGACCCACGCCTCGGCGACCAGCGCGCGATCGCCGTCGTACTCGGCGAGGACGTTGTGCCAGGCCCGGTAGATGTCGTGCACGCCCTCCTGGTCGAACATCGGGCCGCTGTCGCCCACCATCCGCTCGGTGTCGCCAACGGCGCCGGCCGGGTCGGCGGCGTCGGGCAGTCGTTCGACGCCCTCGATCATCGACGCCTGGCCGGCCCAGTCGGGCAGGCCCGACTCCTTGACCAGGCCGTGCGCGACGTCGACCCGGAAGCCGTCCACGCCCTTGTCGAGCCAGAACCGCAGCACGCTCTCGAACTCGGCGCGCACCTCGGGGTTCTCCCAGTCGAGGTCCGGCTGGCGGGTGTCGAACAGGTGCAGGTACCACTCGCCGTCGGGCACGCGCGTCCACGCCGGCCCGCCGAACAGGGAGGTCCAGTTGTTCGGCGGCGTCGCGCCGCCCTTGCCGTTGCCCGGGCGGAACAGGTACCGCGCGCGTTCGGGGCTGCCCGGACCGGCGGCGAGCGCCGCGGAGAACCAGGCGTGCTCGTCGGAGGTGTGGTTCGGGACCAGGTCCACGATCACTCGCAGCCCGGCGGCGTGCGCGCGCTCGAGCAGCACGTCGAAGTCCGCGAGCGTGCCGAAGATCGGATCGACGTCCCGGTAGTCGGCGACGTCGTACCCGGCGTCGGCCTGCGGGGAGCGGTAGAACGGCGAGAGCCAGATTGCGTCGACCCCGAGGGTCGCGAGGTGGTCCAGGTGCGCCGTGACGCCGGGCAGGTCGCCGATCCCGTCGCCCGAGGCGTCCGCGAAGGACCGCGGGTACACCTGATAGATGACGGCGTGCCGCCACCACTGCGCGCCCGGTCCGCCGACGGCGTGCACGATCGTGGTGGTGGGCGCCGGGGCGCCGGGCGTCAGGTCAGGAATCACGTCTGGGGCCGCCTCAATCAGTGTGGTGAGCAGGTCGAAACCTTCGTAACGTCCGAGCGTTGACGTCCTATAGGACGTCAACGCTCG
>NZ_DATCNW010000239.1:0-2642 GCF_036565025.1 Pengzhenrongella sp. | reverse complement strand
GGGGTGCACGTTCGATACACCCAGCCATACCCCCAGAGCCCGATTCGACCGTGAGTGCGAACCGAGCTCCGAAATCCACATCCGCCCACCCCACCCCGTCCCGGTTCGCGCGCGCCGCGACCTGGGAGTTGTTGTCGTATTTCCCCTAACAGCTCCGAGGTCGACGACGATCGGCGGCCGAGACCACCCGTTCGGACAGACGATCAGAGTCTCTGCGCGGTGACGAACGCGAGACTGCGCAACACGCCCATGTCTCCCGGTTCGACCGCGAAACCGTCGCCTTCTGACCACCGGGCGAGCGGGCTCGGCGACGTTCAGACGCGACCACGAGACACTCCCGGCTGACGTTCCCGCAGGAACGTGTGCGACCGACCGGTCCGACGTCCTGCCCCGATCCCGCGACGTCCGCTACCGCAGTTCGCGGAAGAACGTCCGCACGTCCGCGATGAGCAGGGCCGGCTCCTCGAGTGCGGCGAAGTGCCCGCCGCGGCCCTTGACGTCGACCCAGTGCGTGATCGCGTTCTCGCCTCTGCGCGTACCGGCGGATCCCGACGTTGTGCGCGAACACGATCGCTCCGGTGGGCACGCTCGACGACGCGTTGGTCGCTCCCCACCCGGTGTTCTGCGCGTAGCCGACGTAGGCGGACGAACCCGCGGTCGCGGTGAGCCAGTAGAGCATCACGTTGGTCAGCACAAGGTCGCGGTCGATGACCTCGTCGGGCCGTGCCGAGCGCGGATGGGTCCATTCGGCGGAACTTGTCGATGATCCAGGCCAGCTGACCGACCGGGGAGTCGGTCAGCCCGGCGGCCAGGGTCTGCGGCCGGGTGGCCTGGATCGCGATGTAGCCGAGCTCGTGGGCCATGAACGCCTCGATCCGCGCGACCCGGTCGCGCTCGAGGTCGGTGAGGTCGGCCAGCTCCTCGGCCGCGAGCGGCAGTCGGGGCATCGGGCCGGGACCGCCGTTGACGTGCACCCCGACGACCCGGTCCGGCGCGAGGCGCCCGACGGCCGGGGACACCTGAGCTCCCAGGTCGCCGCCCTGCACGCCGAACGTCGGGTAGCCGAGCCGCCGCATCAGCTCGACCCAGGCCGCCGCGATCCGGGCGGTGTCCCAGCCGGCGCCGGTGACCGGTCCGGAGAACCCGAATCCGGGCAGGCTCGCCGATCACGAGATGGAACGCGTCGGCCGGGTCGCCGCCGTGCGCGCGCGGGTCGGTGAGCGGGCCGATGACATCGAGGAACTCGGGCGTTGGATCCGGGCCACCCGTGGGTGAGTACCAACGCCGAGCGCACCCGGCTCGGTCGAGCGCACGTGCAGGAAGTGGATCGGCTGCCCGTCGATCTCCGTCGTGAACTGCGGGTACGCGTTGAGCGTTGCCTCCTGCGCCCGCCAGTCGAAGCCGTGCAGCCAGTGCTCCACGAGTTCGCGCAGGTAGGCGACCGGGACGCCGGTGTCCCAGCCGTCGCCCGGCAGCGGTGCCGGGAAGCGGGTCCCTCGCAGGCGCTCGGTGAGGTCGTCGAGCTGGTCCTGGGGGATGGCGATGCGGAAGGGCTTGATCTGCTCGGTGGTCTGCACGGCTTCGACGGTGCCAGCCGATGCGGACAGATTCGGTCCGCATTTCTGCGCTGGCGTCGGCCCGTGCCGATATGCGGTCGCCGTCGGGCCGCGCGGCGTGAGCAGACCCGGTCCGCCCGCAGCAGATAGTCTCGCAACCATGCTGGTGCTGAGCCGTCGCGTGGGCGAACGACTGATGATCGGTGACGACATCGTGGTCACCATCCTGGAGGTGCGCAGCGACGGCGTGCGGCTCGGGATCGACGCGCCCCGATCGGTGGCGATCAACCGCGCCGAGGTGATCGAGGCGGTCCAGGAGGCGAACGTCCAGGCCACCGCCGCCGCCGACACCGCCGTCGAAACCCTCCGCCGCCTGATGCCCCCCCGCTGACAAGCGTCCGCCGACGTAGTACCGGCGGTCCGAGATAGAGCCCTGGAGTGCTCTATCTCGAGGCGGAGGCTCTACTTCGGCGAACTCGAGCGACCCCTCGGAACTGAGGTTCGCGAGCAGGGAAGGTTCTGCTTAAGTCCGTCCCTTTTCAGCCGATCAGGACTGCGTTGGGGGCCTGGACGCGGTAGGAGGCAGTCATGGGAGACATGGACGACATCGTTCGTGAATTCTTGATCGAGAGCTACGAGAACCTCGATCAGCTCGATCAGGACCTGGTCGCGCTCGAGGGCTCGCCGGACTCGCGCGCCCTGCTGGGCAGCATCTTCCGCACGATCCACACCATCAAGGGCACCGCGGGCTTCCTCGCGTTCGGCCTGCTCGAGCGGATCGCCCACGCGGGGGAGAACCTGCTCGTGGAGCTGCGGGACGGCCAGCGCCTGATGGACATGCCCACGACGAACGTGCTGCTGCGGATGGTCGACACCATCCGGGAGATCCTGCGCACGATCGAAGCCTCGGGGGCCGAGGGCGAGATCGCCGTCGACGAGGTGATCGATCAGATCCGCGAAGTGCTGGAGAACCGCGAAACGAAGGTCAAATCCACCGGAACCGCGCGCGCCGCGGAGAGTAGAGCGAGTGTCATGGTCCCGAGCCCCTACGCCGAGCCGGTCAACCCGGTCGCCGCCCCCGCCCCC
>NZ_DATCNW010000238.1:0-4896 GCF_036565025.1 Pengzhenrongella sp. | reverse complement strand
GCTCAGCAGATCACCCTGCCTCGGCGTCAGACCCAACGTCATCGACTACTCCTGACCGCAGCGGCAACCCTCACCCGCGATCCTCCCCGAGCGTCGCCGCGCAACCGGACACCGCCACGCGAAAAACACCAGCCACCTAGGACGTCAACGCTCGGACGTCACGGGGGATGGATGGGGGGCGAGCGGGTCGGGGTCGGGGCGGACCTGGAGCATCCAGCTGGCGCAGGCGGCTACCAGGAGCGGGACCACGAGTGCCCCGCCGACCGCCGGGATGACCACGCCTGAGTCGTTGACGGCGAAGCCGATCCCGAGGGCGACCGTGAGCGCGATCAGGCCCGGGCGGAGCAGCGGCGCGTCGGTGCCGAGCTGGGTGAGCGGGGCGCCGGCGGACAGCCAGCTGAACGGGCCGCCGTCGGGCGCGCTGGCCAGGGTGCGCAGCGGGCGGCCGAGCACGAGCAGGACCAGCGCGATCCCGGCGATAGCCAGCACCGTGAGCGGGCTCCCGAACAGGATCGCGACGTTCTGCGAGCCCTTGCGCATGATCACCGGCCAGACGCCGCCGTCGAGCACGGTCTGCACGAAGCGCCCGAGGTGCGTCTGGGAATCTGCCGGCCGCAGCCAGTCGAGCACCGCGAAGCCGATGACAACCCCGGCGCCCGCGCCGAGGATGGCGAGCGCCTTCCCCCAGCCGATCCGCACTCCGGCAGCGAGCAGTGCAAGCACGGCGAACGCCGGCACCAGGGCGGGTGGGCCACCGAAGTCGCTCCCGACGCCCGGCAGTCCGTCGAGCGCGGTGGCCACCACGCCGATGACGCCGACCACGACCGCCGCCCGCTTGCGCATTCCCCGATGCACGAGCGGGTTGGCGATCGCGACCGCGAGCAGGATGGTCGAGGCCGCGAAGAGCGCGAACGCCTGGTTGTTGAACCCGTAGAACCGCGCGCCCACCAGCGGCTGGACGCCCATGACCGCGGAGACCTGCAACCGGCCACCGGTCGTGATGTCGGCCGCGATCACGATCGCGGTGACGGCCGCGACCACGCCGACCGGTCCGAGCAACCACGACTTCCAGCGGGGCAGCAGTGCGACGCCGGTGATGATCGCGACCCACCCGATGATCAAGGCGCTGAGCGCGTACGACGGCGGCGACGCGCGCCACCATGGCGTGAGGTTGGCCAGGAAGGTGGCGACCGGGAACGACGCGACCGCCACACCGGCAAGGCGCAGGCCCGAGAGCACCGCATTGGGTCGCTTCGTGAGCTCGTGCGCGACGGCCCGCCCCACGCGGCCGGGCAGCACGCGGTTCAGCCCGCTGCTCAGGGACGCCAGCACGACGCCGTTCAGGCCGAGCGTCACGAGGGCGTACAGGACGAGGTTGACCACGACCAGCAGGACGAAGAACACCGGCGTCAGCGGCTTGACCGCCCAGGCGTGCACGTCCTGGTCGATCATCGCGGCAACGCGCTCGCTCGCGAGCTTCGGGCCGGGCACGGTACTCACGGGCGACCCGGCCAGGGATCCGACGGGCGCCGAGTCGCGGGCCCCCAGCGCGGACAGCACCGTCGGCGTGAGGTCGGTCGGCATGACGTACCCGGGTTGCCGCGTGGAGCGCGTCTCGAGCAACGTCCCGGCGTACGGCGCGCCGCCCGGGACCACGCTCGGCCCCGTGGCGATCGCGAGCTGCAGGTGCGGCTGGCGGCCGGAGTCCGCGAGCGAGGTCACCAGCACGGTGGCCTTCGTCCCGGACTCGTCGATCGCGTCGAGCACGGCCCGGATGCGCTCGTCGATCCTGCGGGCCTGGTCCGAGCGGGTGGGCTCGGTCACGGCGTCCGGCGCGGTGAGGTCACCCTCGGTCGACTCGCCGGGCTTGGGGGTCGTCGCCGCGCCGGGGTCCGGCTGGCCGTCGCCGTTCGCGTCAAGGCCGGATGCGGGCAGGTTCACGGTCAGCTGACCCGGGTCGCGCACCGTGCCGGCGTCGACGACGACGAGGCGGGAGGAGTGGAGCGCGCGTCCGACGCGGTTGGTCAGGTCGCGGGCCGCCCCGGGGCGCCGCAGGTGCTCGCCGACCGGGAGGCCCTTGGAGTCGGACAGCGCGATGGCGGCGCCCGGTCCGATGCCGGTGGCCGTCACCTTCGCCTTGGCGAGCGCGTCGCCGAGCAGGCCGGGCTTCGCGGAGTAGCTCGCCTCCTTGGCGGACTGGAGGTAGTCCGCCCAGCCCGGAACGAGCTTGTCCGTGCTCGGCTCGCGCAGCGTCCGGCACTCGCCGTACTTCGCGCCGTCGATGTCGTCCGCGCGGGCGCCGGCCGACAGCGCGAGCCATCCGTCGGCGGGGCAGGCGAAGGATCGCAGGCTGCGGGCGGCCACGGTCCCGACGGATCCGGTCCGGGAAAGGTCCCACAGTGCGGGGGTGGTCAGGGCGCCGACGTCGTCCCAGCGCAGGCCAGTCGTGCCGATCACGACGACGGGCCCGCGCGCCGGGTCGTCGGCGGAGCCGGTGGTCGTGGTGGTCGTGGCGGTCGTGGCGGGGACAGCGGAGGGTCTGGCCGGTACCGTGTCGGCCGCGCCTGCCGCGGACACTCCGCCGAACATCGCCACCGCTCCGATCGCGAGCGCTGCCGCGGCGGACAGGGCGCGGGCGAGGACTGCTGGACGGGGCACCGGGACAGCCTACGGGGCTCCCGATCGCCCGGTTAGGCTCGACCCCGCACGCGTGGACTCCCGCGCGAAACCTGCTTGCGAGAAGGAGCACACCGATGGCCGGCTCGACCCGACTCCCGCGCTATGCCTACCTCGGACCTGCGGGGACGTTCACCGAGGCCGCCCTGCGCCAGATCGCCGGGCCCGACGAGGCGCAGTACCTGCCGATGGTCGACGTCGTCTCCTCCCTCGAGGCGGTGCGCTCGGGGCGCGCCGACTTCGCGGTGGTGCCGATCGAGAACTCGGTCGAGGGTGGCGTGACCGCGACCCTTGACACCCTCGCGACCGGGCAGCCGCTCGTGCTGCTGCGCGAGGTGCTGGTGCCCGTGACGTTCGTGCTCGCGGGGCGCGCGGGCACCGAGCTCGCGGATGTCACGCGGGTGTCGACCCATCCGCACGCCTGGGCGCAGTGCCGGCGCTGGTTCAACGCGAACCTGCCCGCCGCGATGCACGTGCCGGCGACCTCGACGGCGGCCGCGGCCGCGCTGCTCGCCGAGACCCCGCCCGACCACGACCCCGGTTTCGACGCGGTGCTCGTCGCCCCGCTGAGCGCCGAGCTGTACGCGCTCGAGGTGCTCGCCGACCACGTCGCGGACAACGAGACGGCCGTGACGCGCTTCGTCGTCGTCGGGCTGCCCGGTGAGCTGCCCGCCCCGACCGGCTCGGACAAGACGTCCCTGGTGGTG
This sequence comes from Pengzhenrongella sp., assembly GCF_036565025.1. Classification (NCBI taxonomy): domain Bacteria; kingdom Bacillati; phylum Actinomycetota; class Actinomycetes; order Micrococcales; genus Pengzhenrongella; species Pengzhenrongella sp. The sequence continues at coordinate 1,513 of NZ_DATCNW010000238.1, read as the reverse complement.
CACCTGCCGAGCAACGAGGCGGGCGCGCTGCTGGAGATGCTCGAGCAGTTCGCGGCCCGCGGGGTCAACCTGAGCCGGATCGAGTCGCGTCCGCTCGGTGACCTGCTGGGCCGGTACTCGTTCTCGATCGACGCCGAGGGGCATCTCGCGGAGGAGCGCGTCGCGGAGGCGCTGATCGGGCTGCACCGCGTGTGCCCGCACGTGCGCTTCCTCGGGTCCTACCCCCGGGCCGACGGCGCCGCGACAAACGCGAGCCCCGGCACCGCCGACGCCGACTTCGAGGGTGCCCGCCGCTGGGTCGAGTCCTTGCGCGCCGGTTCGACGCCGACGTAGCGTCCGACGAACCGCGAACCGCGAACCGCGAACCGCGAACATCCCCACGAGCTCTCCAGGCGACGACGTCTCCCGGTGCGACGCTCGCGACCCCCGCGCCCCGGGGGCTTGGGGTAGGGCGCTCGTCCGGTCTCACGTGCGGTCGCCGCATCGGGCGGCATTGATGCTCATTCGAGCATGAAGGCGGGGACGCTCATCCCGGTGTGCGGATCGGTCTTCCGCGTGAAATCGAGGTCGTCGGGCGGTGCTCCCGGAGGCGATGCTGCTCCCGGGGGCGATGCTGCTCCCGGTGGTGCGCCGGGTTTGCGCCCGATGACGTGCCCGGTGGGGTCGGTGAACGTGTAGTCGACCGTGGCGAGCGTCCCGCGAGGCTTCGGGACACCGTTCCGGTCAGCCAGCGGGACGGGGTGCTTCCTGGTGATGCTGAGGTCGAGTCGGTGCACCTCGTGATGATGGAAATTACACAAAAGGATCCCGTTGTCGACCGACGTGGAGCCGAAGTCGCGTTTCCACCAGCTGATGTGGTGCACCTGGCACCACCGGGCGGGCTGGTCGCACTCAGGCCACGCGCAGTGCCGGTCCCGGGCGATGACCGCGCTGCGCTGCACCCCGGTGAACAACCGCTCCGAGCGCCCCAGGTCCAGCGGGTTGCCCTGGGCGTCGATCACGATCCGGGTGAGATCGCACTCGCACATCACGAGCGCCAGCTCGCTGGTCGGCACCGGGGTGCCGTCCTCCAGCGTCGCCGGCGCGTAGCTGAACGGCACCCTCGCCCCGCCAACCGCGTTCACCGCGCCACCAGGTGCATCGACCGACCCGCATCCGCCGACCGCCCCGAGGCCGATGACCGGTCCGAGCTTGTTCACCCGGCCGATTCCGTCCACCGCGCCGAGCCCGTCCACCGCGCCGGGCCCGTCCGCGCGGCCGAGCCCGTCGATCGGACCGACCTCGCCCGCGGACCCCTGTCCGCCGACCGGCATGAGCCCGTCGATCGGACCGATTGCGTCGACCGACCCGAAAGCGTCGCCACCGTCGTCGGCGGCGGTGTTGTCCTGGACGGGCCCGAAGCCGAACGTGGCGCGGGACCGGTTGGTCGTGTCGCGTTCGCTCTGCACGGCCACCCAGGTCTCCTCGGTCAGGATCAACGTGACCTGAGGCGGGACGTGCGCGTCGGGCTTGT
>NZ_DATCNW010000237.1:0-9195 GCF_036565025.1 Pengzhenrongella sp. | reverse complement strand
CTCGGCCCGTCACGGTCCGGCCCATGGCCGACGACGACGCGGCAGCGGTGCTCGCGATCTACGCAGAGGGCATCGCGAGCGGCACCGCAACCTTCGAGACCTCGGCGGGCACCTGGCCGGCCTGGGATGCCGGCCATCTCGCCGACCACCGCCTGGTCGCCGTGGACGAGGACAGCGACGCCGTCCTCGGCTGGGTCGCCGTCAGCGCCGTCAGCGGAAGGTGCGTCTACGCGGGCGTCGTCGAGGTCAGCATCTACGTCGCCGCCGCGGGACGGGGCCGCGGCATCGGCGGCGCGTTGCTCCGGGCGCTGGTCGAGAGCTCCGAGGCCGGCGGCGTGTGGACCCTCCAGGCGGGCGTCTTCGGGGACAACGCCGCGAGCCTCGCGCTGCTCGCCCACCACGGGTTCCGGCAGGTCGGCGTCCGCGAGCGACTCGGCGAGCTCGACGGGCAGTGGCGCGACGTCGTGCTGCTCGAGCGGCGCAGCACCCGCACCGGAACCTGAAACCCCCGAGCACCGACCGACGTGTCAGCCCGATCGCGGGCCCCAGCGCGCGCTGAGCCTGACAACTCGCAGGGGGTGGGCGGTTAGGCGACGCGCGCGATCACCAGGAGTGAGCCGCCGAGCACTCCGGTCGCGATCGTCACGGCGCCGAACACCAGCACCCACAGCAGGGCGGGGAGGCGGGTCAGCCGCGCCAGCAGGTCGGCGTCGGACCCCGGACCGCGGTGCGCGAGCAGTTCGAGGACCGGCCGCGGCGCGCCCAGCAGCAGGAACCAGGCCAGCGCGTACGCCGTCGTCGTCTGCCACTGCGGCGCCGCCCACCAGGTGACCGCGACCAGCCCGGCCCCGGTGACCAGGACGGACCACAGCCCGAACCAGTTGCGGATCTGCACGAGCATCAGCAAAAGCAGCAGCAGCAGGATCCACAGCACCGCCACCGCGTGCCCACGGGACGTGAGCCACGCGGCGCCGAGGCCGACGAGCCCCGGACCGACGTAGCCGGCGAAAGCGGTCGCGATCATGCCCGGGCCGCGCGGGTGGCCGACCGAGACCGTCAGCCCCGAGGTGTCCGAGTGCAGCCGGATTCCGGTCAGACGCCGACCGGTGAGCACCGCGACGCTCGCGTGCGAACCCTCGTGGACCAGCGTGATGACGTGCCGCGCGACCGGCCAGACCCGCGGCATCAGCACCACCAGCGCGGCGACCGCGGCGGTGGCGAGCACGACCGTGGACGACGGCGCGGGCTGGGTCGCCGTCGCTCGTTGCCAGATCTCTGTCAGGACATGCACCGGGTCAGCCACGGCGCCTACGGTACGGGCAGCACCGCGAGGTCGGCGTGGCCCGGCTCGTTGCCCAGGACCTGGTCGAGCAGGTCGGGGGCGTCCTCGCCCCGGACGGCGGGGGTGAACAGGAAGCCCTGGCCGGTGGTGCAGCCGATCTCTTGCAGGAGGGTCCGCTGGGCGTCGGTCTCGATGCCCTCGGCGACGACGGCGAGGCCGAGGGCGTTGCCCATGGCGACGATGACGCGCACGAGCTCGGCGGAGCGCGCGTCGGCCGTGAGGTTGCGGATGAAGGTGCGGTCGATCTTGAACGCGTCCACGGGGAAGCGCTGCAGGGTGGCCAGCGAGCTGTACCCGGTGCCGAAGTCGTCGATGTGCAGCCGCAGGCCGGCGTCGTGCATCTGGCGCATGAGACGAAGGGCGACCTCCGGGCGGCGCAGGATGACGCCCTCGGTGATCTCCAGGGTGAGGCGCTCCGCGGTGAGATCGTGCCGGCGCAGGCTCGCCAGGACGTGGCCGAGCAGGTCCTGGTGCCAGAACTCGCGGTCGGAGAGGTTGATCGCCACGTTCGCGACGTCCGGCCCCCACGCGGCGAGCTGGCGGCAGACCTCGTCGATCACCCAGTGGCCGAGCGGGACGATCAGGCCGACCTCCTCCATCAGGGGCAGGAACTCGTCCGGCGGGACCAGGCCGCGGTCGGGGTGGGCCCAGCGCACCAGCGCCTCGAACCGGTCGGCGCGGCCGGTGGTCAGGTCGACGATCGGTTGGTAGTGGACCTCGAACTGGTGCTCGGCCAGCGCCTGGGCCACCTCGGCGTGCAGGCGAAGGTGGTGCATCGCGCGGGCATGCATCGCCGCGTCGAAGAACGCGACGGTGCCCTTCTCGGTCGACTTCGCGTGGTACATAGCGGCGTCCGCGTCGCGCAGCACCTCCTCGGCGGACGCGTACGCGATCGCGCTGGTCACGAGGCCGAGGCTGGCCCGGATCGTGACCTCGTGGCCGTCCAGGTCGATGATCTCCCCGAGCTCGGCCTGCACCCGCTGGGCGACCAGCAGCGCCCCGTCGGCGTCAACGTCGTGCAGCAGGACCGCGAACTCGTCCCCGCCGAAGCGGGCTCCGGTGTCCACCGTGCGCAGTGCGCGCTCGATGCGGGTGCCGACCACGTTCAGCAGCCGGTCGCCCATCGGGTGCCCGAGGGTGTCGTTGATGGCCTTGAACCCGTCCAGGTCCAGGAACAGCACCGCGAACGGGGTCCGCGAGCGCTGCCACAACGCCAATGACCGGTCCAGCCGGTCCAGGAACAGCCGCCGGTTCGGCAGCCCGGTCAACGCGTCGTACAGCGCGTTCTCCCGCAGTTGATCCTCCAGGGTCCGCCGCTCATGGATGTCCGACAGCGACCCCACCACCCGCTCGACCGGGCCGTCCGGCGAGCGGACGCTGATCGCGCGGACCAGCATCCACCGGTACGAGCCGGCCGCGGTGCGGACCCGGTACTGCGAGTCGACCGTCTCCTGCTGACCGGTGGTGACCACGCGCATGCCGCGGCGCATCTCGGCCAGGTCCTCGGGGTGGACCACGGCCTGCCACTGCGCGAGGCGGCCGGTCCGGGCCTCGGGCGCGAGCCCGAGCAGGGTGCAGCACCGGTCCGAGAGGAACACGTGCTCGGTGCTCGCATCCCACTCCCACTGCCCGTCGTTGGCGGCGCGGGCGGCCAGCGCATAGCGCTCCTCGCTCTTGCGGACCGCCTCCTGAAGGCGTTTGGACTCCAGCGAGGCGCACAGCAGCGCGGCCCAGTGCTGGTAGCTCTCGCGCGCGGAGGTCGTGTCGATCTCCCCGACGACGGCGAGCAGCCCCCAGTCGCGCTCCTTGGTGCGCACCGGGACGACGACGCAGATGCCCAGGTCGTCCGCGCGAGCAGCGGAGATGAGGGCTGCGGGCGGGAAGCGTTCGGGCCGGACCGGGCTGCCGATCAGGTGCGGCAGCCGACCGTCGGGGTCGTAGGTCCCCACGATCCGCAGCCGCGAGCCGGTGTGACCGTCCTCCCACAGCGCGAGCACGCCGGCGCGGACGTGCGTCCCCGCGAGCCAGCCGAGGTGGCGCGGGTCCGAACGGCCCGCGTCGAGCAGCCCCGCGTCGACCGCGTACTGCTCGCCGATGGCGGTCTCGGTCGTCTCCGCCTGGCGCAGGAACGCGCCCGCCTGCAGCTGCCACAGGGCGGCGGCGACGCGGGGAGCGGCCGCAGCGTGGATCGGGCCACCGGCGTGCGGGGTCCGCTGGGCGCCGATCCGCCGGACGTAGACCGTCATCGCGTCCGTGATCCGGCGCAGGGTGTCCGGACGTGGGGTCAGGGCGCCGATGTCGGCGACCAGCGACGCGATGTCCGCACTCGTCAGATCGTCGCCCTTGCTGAGCAGGCGCTCGGCCTCGTCCACCACGGCGATCACCGCGTCGCGCACGGGGCCTTCGCCCATCTTCGGGCCGGTCAGCAGCGCCCCGCAGAGCACGTCCTGGAGCTCGTCGCGCAGCAGCTCCGGCGAGGTGGCGTCCGACCATTCGCGCGCCGCGTCGGCGTCGTCGGGCGCGTCGGTGGAGCATCCGCACGAGTCGCGCACCGACAGCACCACCGACGGGGAGGTGAACGCGGCGTATGGCACCTTCTCGCCGCGCATCTCGGCCAGCACGAGCCGCCCGGCGAGCGCGCCGACCTCGTCGAACCGTTGGTTGACGCTCGTGAGCGTGGGCGCGCTGAACGACCCGGCCTCGATGTTGTCGAAACCCACCACGGCGATGTCGCGCGGGACCGCCACGTCCGCGCCGGTCAGGGCGCTCATGAGCCCGATCGCGTTGCGGTCGGTCGCGACCATCAGGGCGGTCGGGCGGTCGGGGGAGTCGAGCACGTCGCGGGCCGCGCGGGCGCCGCCGGCCTGGCTGTTGTCGGGGGCGGCGAACAGGAGCGCAGGGTCGGCGTCGAGCCCGTGCGTCTCGAGGGCCTCGAGGTAGGCGGCGTAGCGGTCCTGCACGTCCGGCTGTCCGAGGTTGCCGACGAAGCCGATCCGGGTGTGCCCGTGCCCGATGAGGTGCTCGACGGCGGTGAAGGTGCCCCCGTGGTTGTCCGGCAGGGCGATCGGGGCGGCGAAGTCCAGGATCCGGGTGCTTGCGAGCACCACCGACTTGCCCGCGACGCGCAACTGCTGCAGGTAGGACCCGCGCGCCGCCGTCGTGATCGACACGACGCCGTCGACCTGGGACCACGCGATCGGGAGCGCGAAGTCGCCCGGCTGGCCGACCTCGTCGAACGGCGCCCCGGCCTCGATCGTCTCGACGATCACGAGCCGCCCGCCCGCGCTGGTGATCTCCCGGTTGAGGCCCGCGATGAGGCCGCCGAAGTAGTGCCCGCCGATGCTCGGGGTCAGCACGAGGACGGTCCGGGGGTCGGTCATGTGCCGTCGCTCTCTCCTCGGAGCAGGGCGGACCCGGCGCCTGGAGCGTCAGGGTTCCTGGGGTCCCATCGACCGGTTCCGGGCCCACGTGAGGACCGTCACCGCGGGGAATCTGTGGAGATACGTGGGACGACCTGTACACTCCTTACTCGAGGGCCGTTTCTTTGCGAGCCCCGACGTCGTGGAGCACCTGCGAGTTCACGCGGCGAGCCCCGACCCATCCACCGCCGGAAAGGCGACCTTCACATGCCTATGCCTACGTCTGCGTCCACATTCTCCGAGCTCGGAGTGCCCGAGGCGCTCGTCCACTCGCTCACCGCGAGCGGGATCACCACCCCCTTCCCGATCCAGACCGCGACCCTGCCGGACACCCTGCAGGGCCGCGACGTCCTCGGCCGCGGCCGCACCGGCTCCGGCAAGACCCTCGCGTTCACCATCCCGATGGTCGCCCGGCTCGCCGCCTCGACGGCCAAGCGCGTCCCGGCCCGCCCGCGTGCGCTGATCCTGGCCCCGACCCGCGAGCTCGCCACCCAGATCGCCACCGTCATCGAGCCGCTGGCCAGGACGCAGCGCCTGAGCCTGACCACCGTGTTCGGTGGTGTGTCCCAGGGCCGCCAGGTCAGCGCGCTCAACGGCGGCATCGACATCCTGGTGTCCTGCCCCGGGCGCCTGGAGGACCTCATCAAGCAGCGGCTCGTCTCCCTCGCGAACGTCGAGATCACGATCCTCGACGAGGCCGACCACATGGCCGACCTCGGCTTCCTGCCCGGCGTCAAGCGCCTCATGGACCAGACCCCGAAGCAGGGCCAGCGGATGCTCTTCTCCGCGACGCTCGACAACGGCGTGGACCAGATCGTCAAGCGCTACCTGAACAACCCGCTGACCCACTCGGTGGACTCCGCGGACTCCCCGGTCGCGAAGATGACGCACCACGTGCTCGCGGTGCACGACGCCGAGTCCAAGCGGCTCGTCGTCAACGAGCTCGCGTCCGGCACCGGCCGCCGGCTGCTGTTCACGCGGACCAAGCACCAGGCCAAGAAGCTCGCGAAGCAGCTCACGGCCGCCGGGATCCCCGCGGTCGACCTGCACGGGAACCTCAGCCAGCCGGCGCGCGAGCGCAACCTCGCCGCGTTCGCCTCGGGTGACGTCCGGGTGCTGTGCGCGACTGACATCGCGGCGCGCGGCATCCACGTGGACGACATCGAGCTCGTCGTGCACGTCGACCCGCCGGCCGAGCACAAGGCGTACCTGCACCGTTCCGGGCGCACCGCCCGGGCGGGCTCGGACGGCGTCGTGGTGACCGTCATGCTCCCGGAGCAGGCCGGCGACGTGAAGACCCTCACGCGCCAGGCCAAGATCAACGTCACGCCGGTGCGGGTGGGACCCGGTTCGCCGGTCATCTCCTCGCTCGTCGGTGAGGTCGCCGACATCGTGAAGCCGACCGCACCGCCGGTCTCGGTGCCGCAGGGCGGCGGGTCCCGTGGGGGCGACGTCGCCGGTGGTGGCGCGCGGCGCGGCGCCGGTCGCGGACGCCGTGGCCGCGAGGGCGCGGGGGCCAAGGGCGGCCAGGGTGGTCAGGGTGGCGGCGCCGGAGCCGGCGCCGGTCAGGGTCGGTCCGGTGGCAGCGGCCGCAGCGCCGGCGCGGGCGGGCGCTCGTCGTCCGGTTCGAACCGGCCCGCCCAGGGCGGTTCCACGGTGATGTACTCCTCGACGACCGGAAGCCGCGCAGGCAGCGGCGCGGTCGACATGTCGCGCGGCTCCGACGCGGGTCGTCGTCGCTCGCGCTGAGCACTCCACGTCGGGCGGAACCCGGCACGAACATCGCGGCCGCACGCTGTCGGGGAACCGACAGCGTGCGGCCGTTGTTCATTCTCATGACAGCTGTCGTACCACCTGAGGAGAAGTCATGACCTACGCGGTCGAGCGCACCGAGGACCAGTGGAAGCTGGAGCTCAACCCGCAGGAGTTCAACGTGCTGCGGCGCGCGGGGACCGAGCGGCCGTTCACGGGCGAGCTGCTCGGCGAGCACCGGACGGGCATCTACCGGTGCCGGGCCTGCGGGGCGGAGCTGTTCCGCTCGGAGACCAAGTTCGACGCCCACTGCGGCTGGCCGAGCTTCTACTCCCCGCTCGCGGGCGACGCCGTCGAGCTCATCGAGGACCGTGCCCTGGGGATGCTGCGCACCGAGGTGCGCTGCGCGAACTGCGGCTCGCACCTCGGGCACGTGTTCGACGACGCCCCGCGGACCCCGACCGGCGACCGGTTCTGCATGAACTCCCTCTCGCTCACCTTCGAGCCGGCACCCGAGGCCTGACAGGCTGTTCGAGGCCTGACCCGGCCGTTCGAGGCCTGACCCGGCCGGCCGAGCGGCCGCTGAGCACTTTCCACCCCGCAACGTCCGAGCGTTGACGTCCTATAGGACGTCAGCGCTCGGACGTTGCGGGTTTCTTCTGGGTTGTGCGGGGCCGGGGCCGGAGCCGGGGCCGAACGGTCTAGCGCTTGGGGGCGGCGCGGGCGACCGTGACGTCGGCCATGTCCTCGAGCTCGACGCCCTTGGTCTCGGGGATCTTCACCAGCACGAAGAAGAAGCTCAGTGCGGCGAAGACGGCGTACATCAGGTACGGCACCGTGGGGCCGAACGCCGCAAGCAGCGGCGGGAAGCTGATCGTGATCGCGAAGTTGGCGATCCACTGCGCCGCGGCAGCGAGGCCGAGCGCGGCGGCGCGGATCCGGTTCGGGAACATCTCGCCGAGCAGGACCCACACGACGGGGCCCCAGGACGCGCCGAAGAACACCACGAACAGGTTGGCCGCGACGAGCGCGATCGGGCCCCACGGGGCGGCCAGCGAGACGCCCGCGCCGGAGCCGCTGGAGTGCGTGAACGCGAGCGCCATGACGCCCAGCGCGATCGTCATCCCGGCCGAGCCGGTGAGTAGGATCGGGCGGCGCCCGATCCTGTCGACGAGCGCGATCGCGATCAGGGTGACGGCCACGTTGGTGATCGACGTGATGACCGAGGCGACGAAGGACATCTGCTCGGTGAAGCCGACGGTCTGCCACAAGGTGGTGGAGTAGTAGAAGATCACGTTGATGCCGACGAACTGCTGGAACACCGACAGCAGGATCCCGACCCAGACGATCGGCAGCAGGCCCAGCACGCTGCCGCGCAGGCTCGCCTTCGAGGTCACCGCCTTGTCGGCCTCGAGCGAGGCCTCGATCTGGGCGACCCGGGCGACCGGGTCCTCGTCGCCACCGAGCACGTCGGTGAGCACCTTGAGGGCTTCGTCGCGGCGGCCGGCGCCGACCAGGAAGCGCGGGGACTCCGGGATCCGCAGCGCGAGGATGCCGTAGATCGCGGCCGGGACGATCGAGACGAGGAACATCCACTGCCAGGCGGCGATGCCGAACAGGCTCACCTCGGACGCGCCGCCGGCGGAGTTCGCGAACACCGCGTCGGACAGCAGCGCGGCGAAGATCCCGAGCGTGATCGCGAGCTGCTGCAACGAGGCGAGGCGCCCGCGCATGGCGGCCGGGGCGATCTCGGCGATGTACGCCGGGGCGATGACCGACGCGATGCCGATGCCGAGCCCGCCGATGATCCGCCACACGATGAAGTCGCCGACGCCGACGGCGAAGGCGGAGCCGAAGCCCGAGACGAAGAACAGGATCGCGCCGACCAGCATGACCTTGGTGCGCCCGAACCGGTCGGCGAAGTGCCCGCCGAACCACGCCCCCGCGGCGCAGCCGAGCAGGGCGACGGCGACCGCGAAACCGGTGACGCCCGCGCTCAGCGCGAACTCCCCCTTGATCGCGTCGACGGCCCCGTTGATGACCGAGGAGTCGAACCCGAAGAGGAACCCACCCACCGCGGCGGCGATCGCGAGTCCGACCGCCTTGCCGTGCGAGGGATGGATCGCCGCTCTGATTGGCGCACTGCCTTGCTTACTCATGAGGCGATCGATCCTTGTCTTGATGGTCCGGACCACGGCTTCGTGGGCCTTCGACCCTAACCCTCAATGCCGTTCAGTTAGCCCGGTGGCGGTGGTCCGACTGGCCAGCAGGGGCGAGTTTTGGTCCGGATGTGCGCCGGTCACCGTGAGTCGTGCCGGACGCCACTGCCGGGTGAGCGGTGGTCGCCTGCTCGCGCCACGAAATGCGTGGTGTTGTCGTCGCCAGGAGCGATCCGCACCGACTCCCACCTCGCGGCTCGGTCGTCGCCGCTCCCGAGCCCGCCGCCCACCGTGAGTTCGCCATTCTGAGGCGAGTTCGTCGGGTCAAATTGACGAACTCACCTCAAAATGGCGAAGTCGAGCCGTGCCGGATGCCGCCGCCGGGTGAGAGGTGGTCGTCGACGTCGATTCGAGGGCGAGCTCTTGTCCTCAGAACGGCGACCTGTCACACGCTGAGCGGCATAGCCCGCGCGCTTGTTCTTTCGGAGGGGAACGTGGGGGCCTGCCCAACTGAACGGCATTG
>NZ_DATCNW010000236.1:0-9113 GCF_036565025.1 Pengzhenrongella sp. | reverse complement strand
GCGCGGGGTGGGGCGGGGGGTGCGTACGCTTGGTCGGTGGCTGCCTCCCCCGTTGTCCGTGCGGACAACCTTGTCCTGAGTTACGGCGGCGAGCCCGTCTGCGCTCCCGTCTCGTTCACGCTCGGTGCGGGGCGGGCGCTCGCGCTCGTCGGCGCCAACGGGTCCGGGAAGTCGACCGTGCTGCGTGCCGTGCTCGGCCTGCTCGAGCTGGCCGGCGGGTCGCTCAGGGTGCTCGGACGCGAGGTCGACGAGCGCGAGCAGATCTTCCGCGCCCAGGTCTCCAGCGTGCTCGACGACGACGCGTACTTCCCCGCCCTGACCGTCGGTGAGCACCTGCTGCTGACCGCGCGCGGGCACGGACTGTCCAAGCCCGGCGACGTCGTCGCGCAGCTCCTGGAGGACTTCGGGCTCACCGACCACTCCGACGTGCTGCCCGTCGCGCTGTCCTCGGGCCAGCGCCGCCGGCTGTTGCTCGCGGCCGGCTTCGCCCGGCCCCGTCGGCTGCTCGTGCTCGATGAGCCCGAGCAGCGGCTCGACCAGCGGATGCGGGCCGCGCTGGCCGAACGGCTGCGTGCCGAGACGGCCGGCGGGGGAGCCGTGCTGATGGCCACCCACGATCCGGAGCTGCTCGAGGCGGTCGCCACGGACGCCGTGCTGGTCGGCGACGACAAGTCGGTCAAGCTGCGCGTGGCCGAGGCCGCGCGCGCGATCCGTGCCGAGCCCACCCGGTGAGCAGGTCCCGGAAGAACCGTGCGCGGGTGCCGGCGCCGATGCCTGCGCGCGACGCGTCGACGCGTGATGCGTCGGCCTTTGCCGAGCCGGCGCCCAACGAAGCGGCCGAGAATGGCTCGACGTCGGACGAATCGGCACTCGAGGGGTCGACCTCGGACGACGCCGTCCTCGACGACTCGGCGGACGAATCCGCCCCGGACGACTCGCCCGACGAATCCGCCTGGGACGAGTCCGCCCCCGACGAATCGCTCGACCTTCCCCTCCCGGTGCCGTCGGGCCGCGAGGTCCGCAAGTTCACCACCGCGACCGCGCGCAGCCGCGGCGACGCGGGCGTCGGGCAGCTCCTCGGCGACGTGTACTACGCCATCGTCACGTCCGCGATCGGCATCGCCGTGGCCCTCGGCGTGGTCAGCGCGATGCGCGACGCGCTCCCGCCGGCCCCCGCGACCCCCGCACAAGGCCCCGACCTGAGCATCCCGAGCCTCGCGGCGCTCGCCGTCCTGGGCATCATCGGGGTGCTGCTCTCGCTCGCCGGGCGTCTCGGCCCGGTCGGCGTCGGCGGCGCGGAGGCCACCTGGTGGCTCTCGCTCCCCGTCGACCGGCGCGGGTTGCTGCGTCCCGCGGCGACCCGGCTGCCCCTGCTGGCGGGCGCCGTCGGCGCCGTGCTGCTCGCCCTGCTCGAGCTCGGCCAGCCCACGGAGGTGGCGCGTCCGGTGAGCGCCGTGCTCCGAGTCGGGGCCGTCGGCGGCCTGGGCGCCGCCGCGATCGTGCTGCTCGCCGGGATCGGCCAGTCGCTCGGCGCGGTGCGGCGCCGGATCGCCACCGCCGGAAACCTCATCCTCGGCCTGGTGCCGATCCTGGCCCTGGCCGGCGCGTTCGCGGGCTGGCGGCTCGCGGACGTGCCGCCGCCGCCGGCCTACGTCATCCCGATCCTCGCGGGCCTCGTCCTCGCCGCGGCCGCGCTGCTCGACCGGCGCCTCGCGCGCATCCCCGCACGGGACCTGCGGGACAGCGGCTCGGTCGCAAGCCAGGCCGTCGGCGCGGTCGTCTCGCTCGACTCGCGCGAGCTGGGCCGGGCGCTGACCGACGGCGCGGCGGCCACCCGCCGCCGCCACACGACCCGCTTCGGCTGGGTGAACTCGGCACAGGCCGCCATCGTCGCCGCCGACCTCGCGGTGTTCCGCAGGTCTCCGCGGCACGTCGTGCAGGTGATCGCGGCCGCGTGCGTGCCCGCCGTCGTCGTCGGGGTGCACCAGATCGCGAACGCGGGGGTCCTCGTCGCCGCGTTCATCATCTCGGGGTACATCGCGACCGTCGCGACCGCCGAGGGCGCCCGCCGCGCCGAGATGTCGCCCATCCTGGACCGGCTGCTGCCGCTGTCCGCCAAGGACGTGCGCAAGCTGCGGATGATCGTGCCGGGCGCCGTGATGCTGCTCTGGTCGCTCGCGGCGTTCTGGTCGGTCGCGCGGCTCGAGGGCGGCCTGGGCGGCTGGCTGGTGCTCGGCGTGCTGTCCACGCCGGTGTGGGCCGGCGCGGCGGTGCGCTCGGCCTACCGGGCGTCGCCCGACTGGTCCGGACCGCTCGTGTCGACCCCCGCGGGCGCACTCCCGGTCGGGGTGGGCGGGGTGCTGGCCAGCGGGCCCGACGTCGTGATCCTCGGGCTGGTCCCGGTGCTCATCGCGATCGTGCTCGGGGTAACCACCACGCCCGTGCTGATCGCCCAGGTCGCCACCTCGGCGATCGCGTTCGCGGTGTGCTCGCACATCAAGACCCCCAAGTCGCTGCACGCGTGAGCGGGGCGGTCGCGTGACGCGGATCGTCGCCGGCAGCGTCGGCGGTCGCACGCTGCGGGTACCGCCCGCGGGCACCCGGCCGACGAGCGACCGGGTCCGCGAGGCGTTGTTCTCCCGGCTGGACCACTTCCGGGTGGTCGACGGCGCCCGGGTGCTCGACCTCTTCGCGGGGTCGGGAGCGCTCGGCATCGAGGCCGCGAGCCGCGGTGCGCTGGCGGTGACCCTGGTGGACTCCGCGCGGGCCGCGGCGCAGGTGTGCCGCGCGAACGTCGCCACCCTGGGCCTCAACGGCGTCACCGTCGTCGCGGACACCGCCGAGCGCTTCGTGCGCCGGCCGGTCGCCGAGCCCTGGGACCTGGTGCTCCTCGACCCGCCGTACGAGCTCGGCGAGGACGACCTCGCCGACGTGCTCGTAGGGCTGACCAGCGGTGCGACCCCCACCCTGGCCGACGGCGTCGTCGTGGTGGTCGAGCGCTCGGCGCGCAGCCCCGAGCCGCGCTGGCCCGAAGGATTGATGCGCAGCGACCGCCGCGCGTACGGGGATACGGTGCTCTGGTTCGCTACCCTGACCGCGTGACCATCGCCGTCTGCCCGGGCTCGTTCGACCCTGTCACGCTCGGCCATCTGGACGTGGTGCGGCGGGCGCGCGCGATGTTCGACGAGGTCGTCGTCGGCGTCGCGCGGAACTCTTCCAAGGCCGCGCTGCTGCCCGCCGCGCGCCGCGTGGAGCTCGCGCGCACCGCGCTCGCGGGCCTCGACGGGGTCCGTGTCGAGCTCGTCGAGGGGCTGCTCACCGACTTCTGCCTGGACGTCGGAGCGGTCGCCGTGGTGAAGGGCCTGCGCGGCGGTGCGGACTTCGACCACGAGCTGCCGATGGCGCTGATGAACCGGCACATCGCGGGGGTCGAGACGGTGTTCGTCGTGGGTGACCCGGCGCTCGGGCACATCGCGTCGTCGCTGGTCAAGGATGTCGCCCGCTTCGGCGGGTCGATCGAGGACCTCGTGCCGGACGGTGTCGAGGCTGTGCTGCGGGACGCGCTGGGCACCGTGCCGGCGCACGAGAAGGAGTAACCGATGACGGAGACCACCTACGTCCAGGGGGACGGTTACGACCGGACCCAGCCCGAGGGCCTGACCGGCATCCTCGACGCGCTGAGCGCCGCCGTCGAGCACGCGCGGGCCATGCCGATGTCCTCCTCGGTGCTGGTCAACCGCGCCGAGCTGCTCGACCTGCTCGAGCAGGCGCACGACGTGCTGCCCACCCAGCTGACGCGCGCCGACGAGCTGCTGGCCACCGCCGAGGCCGCGCGCGGCCTGGCGCAGGCCGAGGCGGACGAGGTCCTCGCCGACGCCAGGATCCGCGCGGCCGAGCTGGTCGACGTCGAGCACATCACCCTCGCGGCGCGCGAGCGGGCGGTGGAGATCGAGGCCGCGGCCGAGCTGGTCGCCCAGGGGCTGCGGCGCGACGCCGACGACTACTGCGACCGGCGGCTCGCGGACTTCGAGGCCGACCTCGGCAAGGTGCTCACGCAGGTGCAGGCCGGTCGGGCGAAGCTCGCCGGGCGCCTCGGCGGCGCCGAGCCGGCGCGCTGAGGCACCCGCGCGAGGTGCGAAACACGCTCGCGAGACGCGCAACACGCGGAGCGTTTGGGTGGTCCGGCGCGACCGGGTAGTCTCGACCGTTGGTCCTGCCGGTCTGGCACGGGCTGACGTCCTATGTGTCTGGAACCGCCGCCGTGGAGCGCCCGATTCACCTCGATCCCCGATCGCCCTTCGTGCTCGATACTCACGAGCTCGGTCGACGAGCGGGATCGATGCGACTCGTGCAACGCACGGTCCCAGCACCCGCGGACCTCGGCACCGACGTGATCGGCATTCCCGCCGGAACGGACCTCGAGCTGGATCTTCGGCTCGAGGCCGTGATGGAGGGGGTCCTGGTCACCGGAAGCGTCCGTGGTAGGGCTGTCGGGGAGTGCGTGCGCTGCCTGGACGAGGTGTTCGACGACGTCGATGCACCTCTGACGGAGCTGTACAACTATCCCGACCGGGCCAGGATCGCGGAAGCGGAGGGTGACGACCTCGAGGACGAGCGCGAGCTCGAGGGCGACTTGCTCGATTTCGAGCCCGCGTTGCGTGATGCGGTGGTACCTGTACTACCGTTCCGACCGTTGTGCCGGCCAGACTGCCCGGGACTGTGCTCCGAGTGTGGAGCGCACCTGGCGGACGACCCGGATCATTCGCATGAGATCCTTGACCCTCGGTGGGCCGTGCTGAACCGGCTCCAGGGAACGTTCGACGACACGAAAGAGAGCTAGCCCGTGGCTGTTCCGAAGCGCAAGATGTCGCGCAGCAACACCCGTGCGCGCCGCTCGCAGTGGAAGGCCACTGCGACCGCCCTCACGACCTGCCCCCAGTGCAAGGGCAACATGCGTCCGCACATTGCGTGCCCGACGTGCGGCAACTACAACGGTCGCCAGTACGTCGAGGCGATGCGCACCGAGCACGCGAACTGAGATTTCGCTCTCGTGTTGCCGACGCAAACGTCTCACGTGGCCGCTGCCTCGGCTGACCAGCTGATCGAGAAGCTCGGGGTCCACCTGGACCCCGAGCTTCTCGTGCTTGCGCTGACCCACCGGTCCTTCGCGCACGAGGCCGGCGGGATTCCGACCAACGAGCGCCTGGAGTTCCTGGGGGACACCGTGCTCGGCCTGGTGGTCACCGAGACGTTGTACCGGCGCCACCCCGACCAGAGCGAGGGTGACCTCGCCAAGATGCGGGCCGCCACGGTCTCCCAGCGCGCCCTCGCGGCGACCGCCCGCACGCTCGACCTGGGCGCCTACGTGCTGCTCGGCAAGGGCGAGCTCACGACCGGCGGCCGCGACAAGGACTCGATCCTCGCGGACACGCTCGAGGCGGTCTTCGGAGCGGTCTACCTCTCGCACGGGCTCGAGCTCGCGCGCACCGTCGTCGAGCGCCTCGTCGGGCCGACCCTGGACGCCGCCGCGGGCCTCGGTGCGGGCCTCGACTGGAAGACCTCCCTGCAGGAGCTCGCAGCCGAGCTCGGCCTGGCGGGCCCGGTCTACGAGGTCGACGGCACGGGACCCGACCACGCGCGGTCGTTCACGGCACGCGCCGTCGTCGGCGGTGAGGTGCGGGGCGTCGGCACCGGGTCGGCGAAGAAGATCGCCGAGCAGCAGGCAGCTGCGCTCGCGTACGGCGCGCTGCAGACCGGCGCCGGCGAGTCCTGACGCCAGCGGTGCCCGAGCTCCCCGAGGTCGAGACTGTCCGTGCGGGCCTCGCCGCGCACGTGCTGGGCCGCACGGTGGCGCGCACGGAGGTCCTGCGGGACTACAGCGTGCGCCGTCACGAGGGCGGCCCGCTGGACTTCGCCGGGCAGCTCGCCGGCCGGCGCCTGGACGCGGCCGTGCGCCGCGGCAAATACCTCTGGCTGCTGCTCGACGCCCCGGGCGGCGAGCTGCCCGACGCCGCGCTGATGGCCCACCTCGGCATGAGCGGCCAGCTGCTCGTGCGCAGCCCCGGGGACGGTTCCCCGACGTCCCCGCACCTGCGGGTGCGGCTCGTGCTCGACGACGGCAGCGAGCTGCACTACGTCGATCAGCGCACCTTCGGCCACCTGTCGGTCACCGAGCTCGTTCCGGTGCCCGACGGCGCCGCCGGGGGGCTCGGTTCGCCCGCCGCCGTCGTGCCGGGGCCGGTCGCGCACATCGCGCGGGACCTGCTGGACCCCGCGCTCGACCGGGCGGGCCTGGTCGCGGCCGTGCGCCGCCGTCGGACGGGCGCCAAGCGCGCGCTGCTCGACCAGACGCTGGTCAGCGGCGTCGGCAACATCTACGCCGACGAGGCGCTGTGGCGCGCACGCCTGCACTACGCGCGCCCGACGGCGACCCTGCGGCGCGGGGAGGTCGAGCGGCTGCTCGACGCCGCCGCCGAAGTGATGACCGAGGCCCTGGTCGCCGGTGGCACGAGCTTCGACGCGCTGTACGTCAACATCAACGGCCAGTCCGGGTACTTCGACCGCTCCCTGGCGGTCTACGGCCGCGAGGGCGAGCCGTGCCCCCGCTGCGGCACCCCCATCCGCCGCGACCAGTTCATGAACCGCTCGTCCTACCTCTGCCCCACCTGCCAACCCCGCCCCCGCACCCCCCGCTGACCCGTCACCCGTCATCGCCGAGAAGTCGATTTCCGCCCGTCGGATCGCCTCCGGATGGGCGGAAATCGACTTCTCGGCGGAGGTTTCGTCAGGGTGCGGAGGGGGCTCGGACGACGTTGCGGAGGGGGCGGCCCGCTTGGAGGGCGGCGAGGTTGGCCTCGATGAGGGCCGGGGCGCCGACCGGGCGGCCACCGGCGGCGTGCGGGGAGACGATCACGTTCGGCTCGTCCCACAGCGCGGAGTCGGCCGGCAGCGGCTCGGTCTCGAACACGTCGAGCGCGGCGCCACCGAGCCGGCCGGCGCGCAGCGCGGCCACCAGCGCGGCCTCGTCGAGCGTGGACCCGCGACCCACGTTCACCACCCACGCGTGCCGGGGGAGCAGCGCCAGGCGCTCGGCGGAGACGGCGCGGTAGTTCTCGGGCGTCCCGGGCAGGATCGTGATCAGCAGATCCGCCTGCGGCAGGGCCGCGTCGAGGTCGTCCGTGGCGATCACCGGGAAGCCGCCGCGCTCGTCGGCCGAGCGCGCCACGCCGGTCACCTCCGCGCCCAGCAGCGCGAGGTGCGGGGCCAGCTCCTGCGCGATCGAACCGAAGCCCCAGACCAGCACGCGCGCGCCGGCCAGCGTCCGGAACGAGTCGCTCGGCCGGGCCGGCTGCACGCCGCCCAGCTCACCGGCCCACCGGTGGGCGTCCTGCGCCCGGACCAGCAGGTGCAAGCGCCGGGCGGCCGCGAGGACGAGCGCGAGGGTGTGCTCGGCGACCGGGCCGTCGTGCAGCGAGCGGCCCGAGGTGATCACGACGTCCGGCGCGAAACCGGCGCCGAGCACGGCGTCCGGCCCGGCGGCGAGCGTCTGCACCCAGCGCAGCCGCGTGAGCCGCGCCGCGCAGTCCGCGAGCTGCGCCGCGGGGTTGGCCCACACGACCAGCGCGTCGGCGTGGGCATGCTCCGCGGGGATCGGCGCGTCGACCGCGTACGGGACGACGACGACGCCGTCGGGCACCTCGAGCGGGAGCGGGAGGTTGGTGGGGACGAGCAGGGTGAACGGCATCGGGGCCTCTCTGGTGGGTTGTCGCGGGGTCAAGGATGCCGCGAATTGCGCGCGCCGGGGCCCTCGATGCCACGCGGGGGTCAAGTCCTCGTTACGATGCCGACGTGGTGATCAGCAACCTGACTTCTTCCGCCGACCGTGCGGCCGTCATAACGGTCATGATCGTCGACGACCATGAGGTCGTCCGACGAGGCATAGCCGAGGTGGTCGAGCGCGCCGAAGGCATGCATGTCGTGGCCGAGGCGGGCTCCGTCGCCGACGGCGTGCGCCGGGCCGGCCTCGTGCATCCCCAGATCATGCTCGTCGATCTCCAGCTGCCCGACGGCACCGGCATCGACCTCATGAAGAAGGTCCGCCTGACCCAGCCCGAGGTGCGCGCGATCGTGCTCACCTCCTTCGACGACGACGACGCGCTGGCCGCGGCGCTCGACGCGGGCGCGGTCGCGTACCTCCTCAAGAGCGTGCGGGGCGCCGAGATCACCGACGTCGTGCGGGCGGTGGCAGCCGGGCGCACCCTGCTCGACGAGCGCACGGTGACCCGCCACAAGGCCGGCCACGACGACCCGACCGAGCACCTCACCCCGAGCGAGCTGCGGGTCCTCGACCTCATCGGCGAGGGACTGTCCAACCGGGAGATCGCCGAGCGGCTCTCCGTCGCGGAGAAGACGGTCAAGAACCACATCACGTCCCTGCTCGCCAAGATGGGCCTGCAGCGCCGCACCCAGGTCGCCGCCTGGGTCGCCGCACGCAAGCACAGCGGCTGGCGCGCCGAGCCCGGCGACTCCTGACCTCTGCCGGAGGTGACCCGATGACGACGACGCCGACCGAGCCCGCCGCGCTCACCGCGAGCGTCGAGGTCACCGTGCCGCCCGCGCAGGCGTTCGAGGTGTTCACCGCGGGGATGGCGACCTGGTGGCCGCTCGTCGACCACTCCGCGTTCGGGCTCGAGGCGGCGGACGTCCGGATGGCCCCCGAGGTCGGCGGGCAGATCGTCGAGCGAGGCCGCGGCGGTGCGACCAACGTCTGGGGAACGGTGCTGACGTGGCTCCCGCCAGACAGGGTGGCGTTCACCTGGCACCCGGCCAGCGATCCCGGCGGCGCTACCCGGATCACCGTGCGGTTCGCGCCGACGCCCGACGGCACGAAGGTCGTCCTCGTCCACGACGACTGGGCGAACCGCGCCGACGACGACGCCGCGTACTTCGAGTACGAGGCCGGCTGGCCCGGCGTCCTAGGTGGCTGGTGTCGAGCGGGTGTTCCTGGGCGGGATTTGGCTCGGCGGGGTTGATGAGGGGTTCGTCGGGGCGGTGAGCGGGTTTCGCTCTTGGTCGCCCGGTGGCGCGGTTCGGGCCCGGTGAGGAGCCCCTGG
>NZ_DATCNW010000235.1:0-18298 GCF_036565025.1 Pengzhenrongella sp. | reverse complement strand
AGCACCGCAACCGCACCTCAGGAGGGGCCTCAACCGCGGGACGCGGCGAGGCAGACGGAATCGTGTCGGGCAGATCTCATGGCCGTCAGCGGGCAGTTTTCATGTCCGCCACCGGGCAGCTTCGTGGCCGTCTCTGGGCAGTTTGTCGTGTCCGCTGTCACGCGAGTTTGCAAGCAGGAGATCGGGGTTCGGTTCGCCGTGACTTGCTGGTCCGGATGAAAAGCGCTGGGGACGAGGGGGAGGGACCGGCGCTGCCACCATCCCGCACGGCCCCCAGGCCCCAAACTCTTGGTAACCACATGACGAGAACCCGCATGGCGTCCTTGGTGTGATGGGTATCTGAAAGCGCTGTTGTTCACTTCTAGAGATGCTGGGCGACGACCAGCCCCGAGACTCCCACGTTCACGGTGAGCCTCACGGATCGGGGGCGTTGACGTAGGACGCCCGTGACCTGGCGATCCTGGCTGCTGTCTAGACGGTTTTGATGATCGAAGTGAGGCCACGGGCTTGCTCAACCGGCCAAGCCATCCATGCGAGGCCTACGCGGTCAGGAGGCTCTGGATCCGGCTCGAAACCAAACTCGAGTCGCCGGCCCATTCAAGAAGGACGACGACTGCCCCCGGAAGGCCGAGGACCGCTGCGGCACCAGGAGCAACTTCCTTTGAGATGACGACGACACATCCGCCCGCCGCGGTCTTCTCCGCGCGCGCCCTAATGACCCTGGCTGCTTGAACGTCTAGGCGCAAAGTCACCTCCACGAACAGCTTCTGTTCTTTGTGCTCGACTATTGCGTCCCATCGCGTTTCGTCGTCCAACGCCTCAAAGGTCACATTCGCATCAACAGCGCGCGCTGCATTGGTGATAGCGTCGAGCATTTCCCGCTCAAATGTCGCGTGCTGTAGTAGCCGATCTGTCACTGGACTGGAACGCGTGGGAGAGTCAACTATCGGCGACGTGAGCGCAGCGTTCGCCAATTGCGACGAGCTGAGGACGGCCGCGACTTTGTCGACGGCCAAGATATCTTCGTCGTACATATCTATCGACTTGTCACCAAACGTCGCGCGTATGGGAACAACCCCTACCACGGCAAGAAGCATCGCCAGCCCAGCAATGACGATTAACGCAACCGTCGCCGCCCCATCCTTCCCGGTGAAGACTGCGACCTCGGCACCGCCCAGCACAATTAGACCGAGAATGCCCGATACCCAACGCTGTGACGTTGGCAAACGGTGGCTCCGGCGTCGCCCTGTCACTTGTTGCGTTTCGTGCGGCTCCGCAGGCACTCTTAACCGTTCGGGTTCGAAGACCTAGATTGCTTCTCAGTCGCCTCGCGACCTACAGGCGGACAACCAAGGTTGCTGACCTTTCTCCCCCACGCATGCAAATACTCGCCGCGGCTATGACCCGACGCCACCCTCAAATACCTGCGAACATCTGGCGCCAGACGAGGGACCCTGGGAACGGTGATCGTCACCCCTTCCCGATGCATGACATAGGCGTCAGTCGTCAGGCCCAGACATACGTACCCCAAGGTTCGAAGTGTCCGAGCATGTGCTCGACCACCGCCATCAAAATCCCAAGAACGAGCCATGACGCCGCCTTTCAGTCGCGGTCTACCTTCACCCAAACGCAGGGTCAGGGAGCCGCAGTGTAGCGGAGCAGACGCCCTAAGCGGCGGGTAACCTCATCAGCACTGTCTGCCTGGGCAATAAGCCCTAGCCGACTCCGGTCCACAGCGACCCAGGCGCGGCCGCTGCGCCAGACATCGACTTCGGAATCGTCAATGTAGATACGGAGCGGCAGCCCATCTGTCGGCTGTTCTTCGACCTGTCTCATGCCACCTCCCGAGGGACAAAAGTTCGACCGACCCAAGTAGACCGCTTCGCATCATGGTTCCGCTAGATCTGGGCGGCGATTCGTCAGATTGCCCTAATTGCTCACCGCCCCTGCGGGTACCGACCAGCGACAGCGTGCACGAGCAAGCGCCTGACGACCAAGGTCGTGACGTGCCGACAGTGACCACAGTCAGGCAACGATCCCACGACCAACCGAGCGAGAGCTACGGCCCTTGACCCGAGCGGCGCTGTCGTCTGTCATGTCTGCGCCGTGCCATCCTGAGCGGGAGGGGGCGTCCGGATCGCCTCTAGCGACTGGGGGTCCAAGTACTGTTCGCCGATCCAGCCTTGATGAGCTTCATGGCCGTCTCCGGGCAGTTTGTCGTGTCCGCTGTCAGCCTGGAAGGGCACTGAGGACTCGCGGGGGCTAACGATCAGCGAACGATCCCTGACGGGCACTCATGGTCATATAGGGATGCTCCTGACCCTGTCCGCCGTGCGCGCACGCAGGCACAGTTTCCATTCCCAAGCTGACAGTGCGGCTTCAATTCCCGCCACCCGCTCCAAACGCGAAAAAGCGTTATGCGGATGTGTCGTTGGCGTGCTCTGCCGAATTGACCTCTATGTGATCAAGGCGCGCCTTCGGCGCGCGGCGCTGCCGTGATATTCAAGGAATGCGAGGTGAATGTGCGCTCGGCAGGCGCCTCGGTGTCGACAGGAGGGGAGGCCTCGGGTCACGGCACGCCGACTCCGGCGGCTGCGCCGGCGGCTGCGCGTTCACGCTCGAGTAAGGCCAGGTACTCCTCGGCCGTGATGACCTCGTGGGTGCCGTGCAGGACGACCTCCCACGTGATGGCCAGAATGCCGGACGTGGCGTTGGTTCGGCCCGCAGTCTCCTTCTCGCGGATGATGTCGCCACGGCTGTTGCGGAACCGGCGACCCTGGATATCCACTGCCCGGATCGTCGGGTCGGCGAAGAAGTCCCGCAGCAGCGCCAGTTCGGCCTGCAGCCCGGAAAGGTGGGCGGACTCGAACTCCGCGTCCGCCCCCGGCGTCGTCACGAGCGCGCCGGGGCCCGTCTCGATGCCGATCCGGTGCTCGTAGTTCGGCGTCGCCTGCCGCTCCCGCAGCTGGTGCACCATCGACGTCGAGAGGCCGAGGTCGCTGCTCGCGAGGAGGTCGTCGATGTCGACGTAGCCGGACTGCCAGGCGTCGACCTCGACGGTCCAGTGGAAGCCGGCCGCCGGGTTGCCGAGCAGGCCGTGCCGGTTGGTGAACCTCATAAGGATGTCGGCGCCGTCGTCGATGAACGCCATCATCTGCTTGTCGAACTCGCTGCACAGATCGACCGGCAGGATCCGCGTGTAGGTCAGCCAGTCGAACCGGCCCTCGTGGGTGAGCGTGAAGACGAGCCCGAGCGAAATGTGGTTGAGCCGGTCCATGAGTTCGGGCACGCGCCCGAACCCGGACTGCTCACCGCGCCCGACGTCACGCATCGACACCCGCGGCTGGGCGGCAGCCGGCGCGGCCGACAGGGCCGGCACGTCGTGCCCCGCGAGCGCGGCACGGGCCGCGGCATCCGCCTGGTGCTCGTATGCAGCGGGGTCGGCGAGCGGTGGCCCGCCGGTGCCGCCGCGCTGCTGGACGACGTGGGCCAGCTCGTGGGCGATGAGCTCGCGGCCCCACCCGGACTCGGGCTGGTAGGCCGTGTCGCCGAAGGCGATGTCGTCGCCGACCGTCACGGCGTCGGCGCCGTTGGCGGTCACCGCGGGTGCGGCGGCCGTCGGCGCGATGCCGATGTCGTCGAAGTCGGCGCCGAAGTGCGCCGCGAACTCGTCCCGCAGACCGCTCGGCAGCCGCTGCTGGTGAGGCGCTGCGATGGGGGCGGGCTCGGCGTGCGCCTGCTGGTCGAAGGAGAGGGTCATCGCCGCC
This sequence comes from Pengzhenrongella sp., assembly GCF_036565025.1. NCBI lineage: Bacteria > Bacillati > Actinomycetota > Actinomycetes > Micrococcales > Pengzhenrongella > Pengzhenrongella sp. The sequence continues at coordinate 14,531 of NZ_DATCNW010000235.1, read as the reverse complement.
CCCGACATGCAGGAGGCGTCGGACGAGCCGACGCCTGACCTTGCATCAACCAGCCATACGAGGATTCGAACCCCTCAGCCAACAGTCTCCTGCGGCTGCCGCGACCGCGCGGTTGCAGTATGCCTGAAGCCATCATTTTAGGTCTCCTCCTCAGGGAAGACAACGGTCGTGCTGGAAGTCGGCCGGGACGTCGAGGGCCACCGAGCCGTCGGCGTTGAGCACGTCGCTGAGGTAGCGCAGGGACCTGCCCTTGCGGCCTCCCGGCCCGGTTTCGCGGATGACGACGCCGATCCGGAACGGCCCGGTGAGGTCCATCCCGCGGACCTCGACCCAGTTGCCGAGGACGCCCCAGACCCGCACGGCATCGACGGGCGTCCCGTCCTGGCTGCCGGTGCGGGCCAGGCGGGCGTGGTTGTCGGTCATCGTCAGGCTCGCGACGTTGCCGACGTAGTAGGCGTGCCGCTGGCGGGTCCAGAAGAACGGCACGATGAGGCCGACTGTGTTGCCGGCGATCACCGCCTGGCCGACGACGAGGCCGAGCTTGCCGACCGCCTGGAGCCCGACGTGGATACCCTCGATGGCGCCCTGGACGAGGTTGCCGTCGATCCGGACGAGCGGTGCCCGGGAGCCGCCGACGACGATCCCCTGAGCCATCGAGCGCGCATCGCGCACGGCCGCCGCGAGGAAGCTCGCACTCGCCGCGCCGATCGCCGCCTGGTGCGGCTCGGTCGCGCTCGCGGCGACGTAGCGTGCGATCGCGACCCCCGAGGACCGTTCCCTGGCCAGCCGGGTCGACGACGTGTTCTTGGCGAAGTCGCTGATCACCCGCCGGATCTGGCTGGTCCCGCCGATGGACACGTTGACCCCGTTGGCGAGGATGATCGCCCGGGCCCGGCCGGTTGCGACCCCGACGAGACCTCCGGCGGCGGCCGGCCCGGCAGGCGCCGGCGCCGGGGCAGGTGCCGGCGCCGGACCGGGAGCAGGAGCCGGACCCGGAGCAGGAGCCGGGGCCGGCTGGGGCTCGGCGGCCAGGATGTGGCTGGCGACGAACGCACCCAGCTGCCGGGCCACCAGCCGGTTCGGCCGGAACACGGACGCCGCCGCTGCCAGGCTGACCCGGTTGTCACAGATCCGCGTGGAGGCGGCCGAGGCGACGAGGATCCCCACCTGCTGGTCGCCGACCTCGAGCCGGTTGCCGCAGATCTCGACCATGCCGGGGTCGCCGGCGTCGCCGTCGGGCGCAACGTAGATCGCGGACTGGCTCTTCCCGCCGCTGTCGGGCACGTGCACCTCGACGTCGTGCACGCGGATGCCGTCGCCGCCGAGGAAGGACAGGCCGCCCATGAGCCCCGGGTCGCCGGGCGGTGAGGCCACGCCCTTGGGGACGGCCGTCTCGACCCGCAGGTGGGTCACCTCGATGTCGTCGCAGCCGGTGGCGACGAGCGCGGCCTCGCTGTTGGTGGTGGCCAGCACGGTGGCCGGGCCGACGCCGGTGATGACGATCCTCGGCTTCCCGGAGACCTTCAGCGGCAGGGCGAGCGGGAAGCGGCCCGCCGCCAGGCAGAGCTCGCCCCCGGTTGCGGGGAGCAGGTCGAGCTTGGCCTGCAGGTCGTCGCCGGGGAAGGCCGTCACGCTGCACGTGCAGTCGTTCTCCAGCTCGGTGAGCGGCGGGAACGTCGGCCGGCAGTCGGTGAGCACCGCCCCCTTGCCGATGTCGACGACGGCGAGGGAGGCAAAGGCGTGCCGTATGCCGTCCGGCGGGGCGGCCGTGAGTGTCTCGACCGCGTCCGCGGCGATTCCGCGGACCCGAACGCCCCACCAGTCGCCGACCTCGTAGGTGCCGGCGCCGGCGGTGAAGGCGATGCCGGTGTCGTTCCCGGCCAGGGTCAGAGTCACTGGCGCGGCGGCTCCGACGACCTGGCCGTCCCAGCGGCGCAGGCAGGTCCCGGGCGGGTTCCCGGTCAGCGCACTCGCGGCACCGAGGGTGACGAGGTCGCCGCCGGCCTGCGGGGTCACCGTGGCGACGGTGAACAGCGGTCCGTGGTCGACCCGGTCCTCACGGCGCGCCAGGGTGCTCACCTCGACGAGGTCACCGGGCTGGAAGGTCACCGAGCGCGATGGGGCCAGGGCGACAGCGGTGCCCGCGACGGTCGCGGCGACCGCGTCCGAGCCGTTGGCGTACGACCAGCCGAACCGGGCCGTCGCCTCGGTCCCGGCGTCGAGGACCTCGATCCGCAGCAGCCCGTCGGGGAGCTGGGTCCGCGGGTCGTCCGGTGGGGCGCAGGGGTCGGGGTTGACGGGGGCCGCGTTGCGGACGACGTCGAGCAGGCCGGTGCTCAGGGCCGCCGGGAAGGTCGCGCCGCCACAGGTCGGCGTCTCGGCCGGGGCGACCCGGACCCGCCAGCCGACCCGGGTGCGCGTCGTCGTGTCGATGCCGTCGAGGGCCGGGTCGAGCAGCTCGGCCGGGTCCTCGGCCGCCTGGACCTCCTCGGGGAACACGTCGAGGTAGACGACCCACGTGCCCGCGGTCGGGAGCGGCGGGATCTGGGCCTGGTCGGCATACGAGAGGTCCGCCGCGTTGCGCGCGAGGAGGCCGTCGACCCACACGGTCCCGGCGCCCACGCTGAGGACTCCGCCGGCGAGGGACACCTGGAATGCGGTGCTGCCAACGGGCACGCCGGCCGGGCCGATGGTGTCGGCCGCGAGCTGGCGGGCGTCCCGGGCGGGGCCGTCGAGGTCGAGGTTCCAGTCCGTGTCGAGCAGGACCCGGCCCTGTTGCATACGCGCAGACGTCCAGCGGTCCTTGGCCCGCAGCGGGACGCTGGTCATGTCACCGGTCATGTGGAGTCCTCTGGTTCGGCGATGAGGAGGTGGGTGTGCAGGGTCAGGGGGGTCATCTCCGGCAGCCGTTGGGCGAGCCGGAGGGCGAGCGGGCCGCGCCAGGCGTGGTGGTAGGCCCCGATCTCGCCGCCGTCGCTCGCCGCCATGAGCAGCGGGGCGGCGGGGTGCGGGCCGGGGCTCGCGAGCAGTGGCGCGTAGTAGCCCGACCCGTCGAGCCCGACGTCGCCGAACGGCGGGAGCGGGCTGGTGACCGAGCGGTATGCCGGTGGGTGGGCCTGCGGGTCGTCCGCAGGGCCGAGCTGGCAGTACCGGACGCAGCCGGTGGACGTGACGGTCGTCCGCAGGTCGACGGTGAAGAGGCAGTCGGCGACCCAAACCTCGCCCGCGCCGACCGGGCCGACGAAGGTGACGCCGGTGGCGACGAGGTCGGGCGGGAAGCGGCCGGCCGCGGCGACGGCGGAGCGGGTGGGGTCGCCACCGGGATCCCCGCCGCACGGCATCGGCTGGGCTCCACGGCCGTCGATGACGCAGTCGTGCAGCTCGACGGCGTATGCCGCGAGGTCGGCCCGGATCGACCCGAGCAGGCAGCGGGTGGCCGAGACCATCGTCGTCCAGGCGGTCGGGTCGACGCGCACACCCTTGCCGGCCGTGGCGTCCGTCGTCAGCCCGACGAGGTCGACGGCGGCCATGGACGGACCGACGAGGACGTCGCCGGTCACGAAGAACCCGGACAGCTCGACCGATACCGCGGTGAGGTCGAGGTCGAGGTCGCCGACGACGACGGGCGTCATGCCGACCGGCGCGACGACCCGCCACCGGGTGAGGGCGGGTGACCCGGTGATCGTGCCCGGCGCGACGAGCCGGTCGCTCGTCTCCAGCCGGATCTCGACCTGCGGCACGTCGGGTCCGCTCGGGCTCGTCGTCGCCGCGATCGCAGCGGCGACGGCACCCGCCAGATCGGCGACGACGGTCTGACCAGGCGGGTGCGTGCCTAGCGCGGGGTCGACGACGATGACGACGCCGACGTCGTCGCGGGGCTCTGCCATGCTGGCCGCCGGTCCGAGTTGGCCCGGTGTCGCGCGGTAGAACGTGGTCCGGAGCGTGCCGGTCACTGACGAGCCCGGGACGAGGACGCCGCGCGCCGGGTCGACGAGGACCTGGTCCGCCGCCGGGGTGGGCGCTCCGACGGGTGGCAGCCCCGTGAGCCCGATCTTGTTCCAGGGCAAGGGAACTCCGTCGACCGTCACCTCGAGGAGCGCCGGACCGGCCGGTCCCTCGGCGGTCAGCGGGTGCTCGGCGGCGAGCCCCCAGACCGGGCCGTAGCTCACGTCGCCGAGCGCGTCGATGAGGCGCCAGCTGGCGCGGATCGGCAGCTCGGCCGCCCCCCGCGGAGCCCTCGGTGTCGGTGGCACCCCGGGCGGACGCTCGTCCTCGGCGTCGCTCGCAATCTCCAGCGGCCGGGGCGCGAGGTAGAGCGGTGCGGACACCCCGAGCGGGTGGATGGCGAACCGGCCGGAACCGAGCGGGGCCACCTCGACCCCGTCGTAGGTCACGAGCTGCCAGGGGAAGACCTCGGCCGACACCGCAGCCGGGTGGTACGGGCCACCGGGGGTGACCGACCGGCGGGCCGGGTCCAGCCCGGTCCCAACGAGGAGGTTCTCCCCGTGGCGCAAGTCGAGGGACGCGGTCCGCAGCACGGGATGCCGGAGCTGCTGGCACCACAGCGTCGTCCGCCACCCCTCGATGACCCGGGTCGGCCAGCCGGTGACAATCTCGCCGAAGTCCTCGACCGCAGCCGGGGTGCCCTTGCGGCGACGCAACGCCGTGGCATACGCGATCTCCCGCCGCCCGGCGTCCGGGGGCAGGCCGAGGAGAGCGGCGAGGTAGGGCAGTGCCCAGTCGGCGGCGCTGTCGGGGAAGGCGTCGTCGAGGATCGAGTCGACGTCGGCGGCGAGCGCGAACCACTGTTCCTGGAGCGCGGCGAGCAGGGCGAGCGAGGGTGGGGTGTCTTCACCGGGGGGCCAGCCGGCGACGACGGCTGGGGGCAGCATCCGGAGGAACTCGCGGCGTACCTCGGCGGTCATGACGCCGCCACCGAGACCGGGCCGACGCTGAGCAGCTCGTAGCGCTCGGCGGGTGTCCGACCGATGCCGGTCTCGCCGGCAGAAGGAGTCCGTATGCCGGGTGTGACGGCGAGCGACACCACGCCGACGACACCGGTGACCGGCTGGATGACGGCGACGACATCGCTGTCGTCGAGCGGCACGCCCATCTCGCGCGGGGCGGCGGCCAGCGGCCCGGTGCGGTCGGCCAGGGCGGCGGTCACCGCGGCCACGACGGCCACCGACTCCCGCCGGGGGTCGGTCGCGATGGTCGCGGTGACGGGAAGGGCACTCGACACCCCTGCGCACACGCACAGGCCGACGGAGGTGTCCCGGCGCGCGTCGAGGTAGCCGGCCATCGACAGCAGCTCAGCCGCCAGGGGTGCGCGGGCACCGGTGTCGGTCGTCCGCAGGAAGGCGAGGTGGAGCCCGATGCCACCGCAGGAACAACCGGGAGGGCCGGCACCTCGCCAGGCCGCGCTGTGGCTCGTGCCGGGCACGGTGAGAGCGAGGTCGGCGAGGTCACCGAGCGAGACGGCCCGGTCCAGGGCCCGGATCCGAGCGGCCGCCGCGCGGCGCATCCGCAGCTGGTCCTCCTGGTCGGCCGCTCCCGTCGTGGCCCCGACGCCGGCGATCTTGCGAACCCCGCGAACGCTGCCGAGGAGGGTGTCGATGAGCGGCCCGTCGACCTCACCGCTCAGGCCGCCCCCGACCCGCCACAGGGCGGTGACGTCGCCACGCGGCTGGGCGCCGTGCTCGCCGTCGCCGAAGGCGAGGACGAGCGTGCCGTCGGCGGCGATCTTGGTGCTGTAGACCGGCTCGGAGGGACCGCGGCCGTAGAGGGTCGGGACCTCGTCGAACCGGACTCCGGCGACCCGGACGACGAGGCTGTCGGTGACCGTCCCGGCGGCGTCCACGTCGCCGGTGACCGGGCCGGGCACGATGGCCGTCCCGCCGGCCACCGTCAACGGGGCCGTCTTCGTCGTGCCGTGCTGGATGGCGACGAGGTTCGACGTCGCCGGTGCCGTCACCGCGTCCCCGGTGAAGCCCGTGGTGAGCGCGAGAAGCATCCCGCCGACGTCGGTGGCGGTGTCGCTGCCGTCAAGGGAGCAGGTGGCCAGCTCCCACGCAGACGTCGTGAGGACGGCGATCCGCTCCGGCACCTCCTGCGGTCGGGGGTGGACCCGCAGCCGGGTCGCCCCGTGGAGCAGCGGCGTCAGCTCGTAGTGCTGGGCCAGTTTGCGGTCGTCGACGAGGGCGACGTCGATGTCGCTGGTCTGCAGCGCGGGCGGGAGGGCGTCGGTGAGGGTGATGACCCCGACGCGGTGCTTCGTCCCCGGCGCGACCGACCAGTCGAGCGACCCGACCGAAGCGACGGTCGTCACGAGGGCGCCCGAGGCGTTCCAGACGACAATGCCGAGCCCGGGCGTGGCCGCCGAGGCGTCGACGACGAGCAGCTGGCTGGCCTGGATGGCCGCCGCCTCACCGGCATACGTGACATCCGCGGTCGAGGCCGTCGTCCCGCTGACGAAGGACAGCTTCTCGAGGCGGCGCGCGATCTGGAGGTTCGCGCGGACCCGGTAGGCGGCATACGTCGTCCCTGCGGCCGGGCCGAGCAGACCGGACAGGGAACGGTCCATCGTGAAGAGGAAGGCGCCGAGGTCGTCGGCTCGCTTGGTGACGCTGACCGTCCCCACGACCGCGCGGGTGGCCGCGACGCCGAGGTAGTACGCGTAGAACCAGGCCAGCCAGTCCCACCAGTCGGTCGGCTCGGGGATGAAGACGGCCGGCTTCTCGGCGACGAGGAGGAGACGGTCGGAGGGTCGCCAGCCGGGGTCGATGAGCAGTCGCAGCGACGACCCGGGTGGGCTCACCGGTTGCGGGACCGCGGTGACGGTGAGGTCGGCCCAGTCGGCCCTGAGCTGGGTGTCGTCGACCACCTCGAAGGCCTGCGCCGGGCGGGCGGAGGTGCCGGGAGCCTGCACACGGGTCCCGGCGGGGACGAGCGGGCTCGCGCCGGTGTCGGTCGTGCAGCGGATCCAGCCGTGGGCCGCGACCCGCTGGTTGGGCCGGTGCCCGAGGAGGTCGGTCGTCCGCCGGAGGTCGGTCCAGTCCTGGGCCGTCCCGAGGTAGCGCTCGCCCGCCGCGAGCTCGGTGTAGGCCGCGACGGAGTCGGCGACGCGGGCCCACAGCTCGGCGACGAGGACGACGGCCGGGTCACCGGCGACGTCGAGCCGCTCACCGAGCGGGCCGCCGCCGGGCTCGGTGACCTCGGCGAGGGAGGCGAGAACGGCGTCGCGGAAGTCGGTCCGGTCGGCGAGGCGCCGCCGCAGCCGGCTCTGGCCGGGCGCCGGGTCGGGGCGGGGGACGAGGTCGCGCGGCTGGGGCAGGGTCATCGGCCGCCCTCGATGGTGAGCTCGATCCGGCCGCGCTCCGGAGCGGAGGCGTCGTCGTCGCAGACGGCGATCTCGTCGGGGGCCATGAGCAGGACGGTGTCGTTCTGCCCCGGCGGGTCGGACAGCCGGCGAGCCTCGGTGACCCGCACCGCGTCGACGCCGGGGACCGCCGCCACCGCCGCGACGACCGTCGAGGTATAGACGGTCGAGCCGAGGGTGTGTGCCTCGGAGGAGAAGACGGCCCCCGGGTACCCCGGCCGGAGGGCCGCGAGGATCCGAAGCCGCGCGGTGGCCGACTCGGTGGACGGGATGAGGCACACGGTCAGGGCGATGAGCAGACCGATCGGTGTCGCCGGGAGGATGATGACCTCGGTCCCGGCCATCCGGATGGCCTCCATGACCTGCCCCGCCGCCGCATCGACGTCGGGGTCGGCCCGGTCCGTCGTCGTCTCGACGGCGACGACGCCCACCGGCCAGGAGCCGGACCAGTCGCGGTGGGCGGCGGCCCGCTCGACGCCGGGGACCTCGACGGCGAACCCGGGCAGGTCGCTGACGAGGACGGCGCGGCGGGGCACCGCGGCATACGCCTGGGGTGCGTCCCGCCGGACGACGTCAAGGGCCATGGCCTCCTCGCCGCCCGTGCCGGGAGTGATGTTCCGGGCGCTGACCCCGGTGCCGGCGTCGAGCCACAGGATCGGCTGGCCGAGCGGGGTCGTGGTCCGCATCAGGCGGGTCAGCGTGTTGGCGGCGATGGCGCCGGCCGGGCCGGCACCGACCTCGTAGCGCACCGTGACGTGGCTGTCGGCGGGCGGGACGAGCCCGAGGGCGCCGGTCCGGAAGCGCAGCCGCGGCGGGTCGTCGTCGTCCACGTCGACGACGACCGCGAAGCCGTCGGAGGGTGCCCGCAGCAGGCTGGTCACCCGGGTCGCCTCGACCGGAACGCCGCTCGGCAGCCCGATCCGGGTCCGCACCTGCCAGGGCCGGCCCCCGGGCGCGCAGGACAGTCCGGCGGCCGTGGCGCGGGTGAGCCAGTAGTCGCCGACCTCGGTGACGGCGGGGTCCGGGGCGTCGCCGGTGAGTGGGTCGAAGGGAGCGAGGGCGTCGGGTCCGTCGACGGGGAGCCCGTGGTGGGCGGCGACCAGACCTAGCCGGGCGACCCCGACGCGCGGGCTGCCCGCGTCCGGCGCGACGGAGACGGGCACGGCCGCGGTCAGCGCGTCGGCGTCGTCCCAGAACACCCGGACGAGCGGCAGGGTCGGCGCGAGCTGGTCGGTCATCGCGACGACGTGGGTGACGGTGACGACCTGCGCTGGGTGGCTCGCGAGCGGCATCCGGGTCTGGCCACCGCTGCCGTCCTCGGGGGGCCAGTTCTGCCCCCGGGTCGCCCACGTCGCCTGCTCCCCAGGCGGTCCCGGGTCGACGACCTCGAACCCGAGCAGGGCGCCCGGCGGGAGCCAGGTCGCGAGGGGCGTGGCGTCGGACGCCGGGGGCCGGACGAGCACCGCGCTCGTCGCCCCGACGGGGAGGACGGCGTCGACCTCGCCCCAGTCGTGGAGGGCGACCTCACCGTGCGACGCGAACACCGTCTGCGGCGCGTCGATCTCCGCGGTGAAGCAGGCCGCGCCGGTCTCCTTGTCGGGGTCGGCCCCGGCGTCGGTGGCCAGGTCGCCGGGCCGGACGGTGAAGGCGGCATCGGTCGCCGTGAGATCAGGGTGGGCGACCTGCACCTGGACGACGGTCGACGCGCTGATCGCGGGGGGCACGGCGAAGTCGACGAGGCGCGCGTGCCGGGTGACCGAGGCCCGTCGGCGTGCGGTCCCGAGCCAGGCCTCGGTCGCGACCCGGTCCTGGCGGTAGGAGAGCAGGTCGCCGAGGTGCGCCATGAGCTCGAGGAGCGTGATCGTGTGGTCGGCCGGCGAGGGATCGTATGCCGGTTGGAGCGCGCCGAGCCGCTCGACGAGCATCGCCCGGAGGCCGGTGTAGTCGCGGGCCAGGGTGTCGTAGTCCGGTGGGGTGAGCGGCGGAGGCGTCGGCGGGATGTGGATGCAGTCGGGCACCTCGCCGCACTCGGGCCGGAGCCGGACGGGCAGGTAGCGGCGGAGCGGGTCGAGGTCGAGCCCGAGCCCGGCGAGGCCGACCGGGTCGATGCCGAGCCGGTACGGAGCCTGCCCGGGCAGGGCGGCGCCGACCGCCTGGACGGGCAGGTCGAGGTGGGCGGGGACCGGGTTGCCGTCGACGTCGACCCCGGCAGGGACGATCGTTCCGGGGGCGACGACGGTGACCTGCGGGGTGCCCTCGAACGTCCACAGGGCCGGGGCCACGAGGCCGGCCTGCGGGTCGGCATACAGCCAGACCGACACGGTCCGCACGACACCGGACGCCGTGCACCCCGCCGCCCGCAGCCCGATGACCGAGCCGCCGGCGAAGAGGGCCTTGGGACGCAGGACCGGGCTGGCCTCCGGCTCCTCCGGCTGGGTCCAGGCGTCGTATGCCGTCGTCGTCACAGTGCCGCCGCCGGGAGGGTGAGGGTGACGCGGCGGGTCTCGCCTGCCGGCTTGGGCCGGTACACGACCTCCGCCGACAGGGTGGAGTCGGCGACGGTGACGATGACGTCGACGACGTCGAGCCGGTCGCTCAGGGCCGAGGTCAGGCTGCCGCGGGCGCGGGCCCGCACGGTGCCGGCGAGGTCGGTCGACAACGGCTGGAAGAGGGTCGACGCCCCCAGACCTGCACCGAAGCCGGGGCGGTGGAGCCGTTCGTTCGGGCCGGTCAGCAGGACGAGCCGGACCATGTCGTCGAGGTGCTCGAGCGGCATTCGCGTCGCCAGCCGGCGGCTGCCACCGAGCTGCCACGGCTGAACGGGGAAACGGGGCGTCGTCATGTGCCCTGCACCCGCTGCTGGTAGGACGAGAGCTGCGCGGGGCCCTGCGGCGCCGCGGCCGGGTTGAGGCACAGCCCGATGCTGGTGCTCAGCAGGACCGGCGTCTGGGTGACCATGACGCGCGTCGCCGGAGCCAGCCACTGGATCGTGAGGCACGGGCTGGCGACGGTGCCGACGACGAACGGGCAGCCGGCGATGGTGGCCTGGTCGGAGACGAGCAGGACGGGGGCGCTGTCGGCCATCACGCTGGACTGGCTGGGGACGAAGCTCACCGGGGCACCGTGCGGGCAGGTCGCCTGGGTGGCCGAGGTGAGCAGGTAGCCGGGGGTCACTGCACCACCAGCGCGCCGCCGTTGACGTCGACCTTGGGGCCCTGCATGACGATCTTCGCGCCCTGACCGTTGTCGATGCTCACGCCCGAGGAGTCCAGGGTGATGACCGGCCCCTGCGAGCAGGTGATGGTCAGGGCCGTGCCGTCGTCGTCGAGCTCGAGGCGATGTCCACCGGGGGTGAGCAGGATGACGGTGTTCGGACCGGCGCCCTGCACGGCGCCGCCGCCGTTGTAGGTCCCGCCCGACCAGATGGGCGGCGCCGACAGGTCGCCACGGGGCCACTGGACCCAGACCTGGGTCCCGATCGGCGGCACGGCGGCCAGGCCGGCACCGTCACCGGTGTAGGGCAGGGCCGGCAGGCACCATCCCGTGTTGCCGTTGGTGAGCACCTCCGGCACCGAGACCTGGATCCGGCACTTGGAGTCGGGGTCGTTGTTGTCGGTCACCGTGCCGGCGAACAGCCCGTAGTAGCGGGTGTGGTCGTTCGCGCTCGCGCCGATGTCGAGCTCGGAGATCTCCACGGGGCTCACAGCGACACCCCCACGGCAGCACTCAGCGCGCCGGCGAGGCCGCCGGGGCCACCGCCCTCGGCCGGGTTGCCCAGAGCGTTGCGGATGAGGCCGAGGGCCTGGCTGTGCCCGCCCGGGGTGACCGTGTGCCGGACCGACCGGACGAGCCAGAGCCCGTCGAGAGCCTCCCCCAGGCCGGCGACGGTCACCGTGCGTCGGGCGCGGATGAGCGGGGAGTCGGCGGAGGTCAGGGTCGCGTTGAGGGTGGCGCCGAAGGCGCTCCGCTCGGCCATCGCCGTCGCCGTGGACTGGGCGTCGAGGACGCTGACCGATCCGGCCGTGTGGGTCCGGACCAGCGTGACGCCGCCAAGGGAGCGGGTGCCCATCGCGTGCCCCTGCCCGTTGTCGCTCGCGACGTCGACGTCGCTCGTCCCGGGCACGGTCCGCGTCACGTGGACCTCCTGGCCGGCCAGCAGCTGGACCGAGGCGGTCGCGTTCCCCCCGAGCGGCCCATAGCCGAGGGCGATCGTCGCCTGGGCGGCCGCGGTGACGTCGATCTTGCGGAAGACGCCGGTGACGACGCCGTTGATCGACTCGATGTGTAGGTCGAAGCCGTTGCGGCCGGCCAGCCCCTTGAGGAACGCCCAGTCCGTCGCGCTCTGCTGGGGGGAGTACGTGTCGGAGTCCGCACCGCTCGGGGTGCTGTCGACCTGCGAGGCGAGACCGTGCTCGGAGAAGATCGTCTCGGCGATGGCGGCGTCGTTGGTGTCCTGCCAGAGCCGCTGGACGTCCTGTCGGTCCACCTCCACGCTGCGGTCCATCCCCTCGACGGTGATGGTCGACGACCCGCCGGGCGCGATCTGCCAGCTCGCGCTGACGCTGCGAGCCTCCACCTCGACGGTGTCGCTGCCGCGGGTCAGCGTGACGTGGAACGGCGTGGCGGGTGCGACGAGCGGGTCGAGGGAGGACGTCCACGCGCTGCTGTCGCTCGTGACGAGCTGGACGGTGATGCTCACCTTGTCCTGCCCACCGAGGGTCTCCTCGAGGCTGAGCGACTGGACAAGGTCGAGGTCGTGGGCGCCGAGCGGGGCACCGTTGACGGTGATGAAGGTGTGGGTCTCAGGCATTCGGCACCGCCAGGGGGGTCCCGGTGCGTTCGAGGTCCAGGGCGTTGGCGCGTGGGTTGGCGTCGGCGATGAACCACCACTTGGTCGAGTCGCCGAGGGAGGCACCCGCGAGCAGGTCGACGCGGTCACCCTCGCGCACCGGGTAGACGACGTCCGCGGCCGGCTGCACGCTGACCCGCGGCGTCGACATCGGGCGGGTCGTCCCGTCGTCCTGCGGCACCGCGAGCTGGGCCTGCCCGTCGTAGCGGCCGCTCATGTCATCAGCTCCAGGCCCTGGGCGACGCCGACGACGGCGAGGCCGGTCCGGACCGCCTGGTAGGCGGTGGCCATGACGTTGGCCAGGGTCTGGTCGGCGTTGAGGTCGCGGTCGCGCAGCACCGTGACCGACAGGTCGACGGTGGCCTGCACCGGCTGCAGCGCACTGTCGAAGCCGGTCTCGTGGGCGCTGTACGAGTCGATCCGCACCGGCGCGATCCGCTCCGGGCTCCAGGCGAGGATGACGAGCGGCAGCGACGGCGCCGGGACGGGCGCTGCTCCGCCTCCCCCGCCGAGGACCGAGACGACGGCCCCGGCGAGCGCGGCGAGCCCTCCGCCGCCGGGCTCCATCATCCCCTCGATGGCGGCGAGCAGGGGGCCGACGCCGAGGGTTCCGGTGACCGGCTTGTCGAGGGCGTCGAGGGCGTCGAGCTCGAGCTTGAACGTGTACGTCTCGGTCGGCGGGGCACCGACCCGCAGGCCCGACCCGCCGGATGCTCCGGGCGCGACGCGCAGGACCCGGGTCACCTCGGACGGGTTGTACTGGAACGGGACGAGCGTCGGCACCATCCCGGCCACCGGGTCGGAGAACGACAGGAGCATGGCGCGGGCGGTCATCGGCCCTCACCTCCGTGGTTGGTCCCGTCAGGGGTCCGTATGCCGGGTGCCTGCGTTCCGGGTGCCTGCGTTCCGGGCGTTGCTGCCCCTCCGACGGCACCGGGCGCACCGGCATACGAGCCCCGCACCGCCGCCGCAACGGCCGCGGCGACCTGGGCCTCAGGTCCGGGCGGCCACGGGCGTCCCGTGAGGGCCGCCTCGATGGCCGGGCGGAGGAGGCCGGGCTCGGGCTCGACGTCGACGCTAACGCGCAGGTCGTCGCTCATGACCGCACCGTCCTTGCCGTGAGGTGTCGCCCGGTCTTCTCCAACTCGCGGCGGACCGCGGTCTCCAGGTGCGCGGAGGTGACGGCCGACCCGTCGGCCGTCGCGAGCACCGTCGCGGCGAGCGCGGCCGCGCGGATCGCCGCGCCGGAGAGTTCTTCGCGCGCGACCCGGACCGTGTCCGTGTCCGCCCCGAGCAACCGCACGGGGAGGACCCGCCGCCACAGCTCCTCGCGCTCGGCGTGGTCGGGCAGGTCGAAGCGGACGCTGAGCCGGATGCGGCGGGCGAAGGCCTCGTCGAGCGCGGCGGGCCGGTTGCTCGTGAGGACGACGACCCCGGTGTGGAGCTCGATCCGCTGGAGGAGGTGGTCGATCTCGAGGTTGGCGTAGCGGTCCCGCGCGTCGGTCACCTCGCCGCGCTTGCCGAACAGGCCGTCCGCCTCGTCGAAGAGGAGGACGACGCCGGCCGTCGCCGCCTCGTCGAGGACCGTGTCGAGGTTGCGCTGGGTCTCGCCGAGCCATTTGCTGACGACCTTGGCGAGGTCGACGACCCACAGGTCCCGGTCGACGGCGACGGCCAGGGCCTCGGCGGCGGCAGACTTTCCCGTTCCGCTGGGGCCGTGGAAGAGGGCGACGACGGCCCGGCCGCGGACCCCGTCGAGGCCGAGGGTCTCGTGGGCGGCCGCGGACCACTGGGCGTGGGCGACGACCTCGTCGAGCCCGTCGCGGGTGGCGGCCGACAGCACGAGGTCGTCCAAGCGCGTCGCCGTCGGCACCTGACGGGCGAGGCCGCCGGGGTCGTGCCGCGGTTGGCCGCGCAGCGCCGCCGCGACGTCGTCGCCGGTGAGCCGGTCACCGCGGGCCTCGGCGGCGGCCGCGGCCCGCGCCACGACCTCACGGATCCCCTTCTCACCCAAGGGGATCCGGCTCGCGTATGCCGCGAGGTTGGCTCTGCCCACCCGGGCGCCGGCCGTTCGCAGGGCCGAGCGCCACGCGGCCGCGGCCTGCGTGAGGGTCGGGGCCGGGACGTCGACGGTGTGCCAGCCCGGAGGTGCCGACGCGTCGCTGGGCCCGAGGGCGAGGACGCACCCCTCCGGCGGCGTCTCGCCGCCGCCGAGGACGACGGCCGGCAGCTCGCGCCCGAGGCGGAGGAGGAGGTCGGCGAGTCCGGGAGGCCTCGCAGTCGGGGCAACGGGTAGTGCGAGCC
>NZ_DATCNW010000234.1:0-4704 GCF_036565025.1 Pengzhenrongella sp. | reverse complement strand
GCGGAACTGGCGGGAGGCTTCGATCATTCCCGCAGCGCACCATCGCATCGCCATGCGTCCGTCCTGCCAGTGCTTGACGTTCTTGGCGTGCTCACGGCAGATCGAGATCATCGATTCGATCGCATTCGTGCTGCGAAAGGTCCTGGCGAGCGTCGGTGGCAGGTCCAACGCGAGGACGGTGAGGGTCTCGGTCAGGCCCTCGCGCAGGCTGGCCGCCGCGGACGGGTGGGTCTTGTCCAGGTCCCGGGCCAACGCGTTGAGCTGCGCCTGGGCGTCCAGCACGGAGCCGGCCCGGTAGGCGGCCCGCATCCGCTGCTCGGCGGGGCCCCGCAGCCGCTCGGGGAGGTGGTCTCTGACGTTGCGGATCTTGTGCAGCTGGCACCGCGCCATGACCGGGTGGTCGAACACGTCGACGACGGCCCGGTGCAGCGCTTTGGACCCGTCCAGGACCGCGAGGATCGGTTTGGTGACGTCCAGGCCCCGCTCGCGCAGCCCGACGCACAGCTCGGTGACCAGGGTCGCGTTCTCCGTCGAGCCCTCCACCAGCGACAACGGGTGCTTGACGCCGTCGATGTCGATCCCGAGGGCGACCACGCAGCATGATTCGGCGAAGTGGACGCCGTCGACCATGAACGCGACCAGGTCCAGCCCGGACAGGTCCGCGGCGAGCAGGTCACCCAGGGCGGTCTCCGTCATCTTCACGAACCGCCGCGAGACCGCGGACCTCGAGGTCGCCGTCGCGGCCTTCGTGACGCTCTGCCCGACCGGTTCCAGGCCGACCGCATAGCGGCGGGTCGACAGGCCCGACAGCATCCGTTCCATCGCCATCCGCCCCAGGACCTCGGTGGAGGAGAACAGCTCATACGCCGGCACCGCCAGTTCCCCGGAGCCGTCCACAGCGCGGACCCGCGGCCGGGTCACCGCGACCCGGCGCCCGCCCAGGGTCACCGACCCGGCCCCGGTGCCGTGCCGGACCGCGACCCGCTCGGCGTCGTGGCGCCCGCGAGGGCCGGTCAGCGCCGTCACGTCGGCTTCCATCAACGCGCTCATGACCTGCAGGCCGGCGCCGACCGCCAACGCGAGCAGGCCCTCGCGCATGTCGTCGGCGACGTCAGCCATCACGACGCTCACCCGGTCCGGCACGACCAGCTCGAGCGCGTCACCAGCGCCAGGCTTCTTCCTCTGGTACTCCTTGGTCACGGTGGTCCCCTTCCTCGTGGTGCTCTTGGCGGAACACCCGAGACCTACCACTCGGCAAGTCTCAGGTGGGGGACCGCCACCTCAAGTTCCACGAGACCCGGGACAACCTCTGCTCGACTAGCGCAAGGGTGTAGTCGTCCGACGCTGCCCAACAGGCCCAGTAGTCCGGACCGCCGAATATCCCTCCAGGGGCTTCCGATATTTCCACCCATCCGCGTGGTGCAGATACTCCAAAACGAAGTGTCTCCACTCGTTCGACATCGGGCGGGGCGGTAGTCCCGGCATATTGCAACGACGAAATGAAGGCATGGTCCGTGAGTGCCTCTAAAAAGTTCCACACCTCCGTATCGTAGGCAGCGAGGTCGGGTCCTGCTCGGTCAAAGAGGATCCTGAACTCGCGGGGAGCGGTCCCGGAGAACAATTGCGGCTGTACCGGATGGTTGAAGCTCCGCATGTAACTCATGCACGAAGGATAGCGACGACCGTCTCCCAGTAGTGGCGGGCGCGCCCGTCGCAGCTCTGGCATGAGCGGTCAGGCCCTCGACGCCCGGCAGAACGGTGTCGTCGTCGCGCTTAGTTGGCGCTAAGCGGTCCCGCCGAGACGTCACTCAGTTGTCGCTTCACGTCGTGGCTACTGACGACTCAGGACATCAGTTGTGCAAAACTCAGACACGCCGTCGATGTCCAGGGTCTATGCGTCCCGGTGTTGCTCGAACCACGGCTCGCCGTCGAAATCGCGGTCCTCGCTCGACATCGCAACAGTCACGAGCGTCGGCTCGGGTAGCTCATCGGGGACGAACTTCGCGTCCTCGGGGTGGTGGAAGAGCCACTCGCTCGCGTTCATGACCGTGTGGTAGTTGAAGAACTTCTCCAGCTTCGTGGTACCGAGCTGAGTCATGTCAGCCCGACCCTCGTGGACCTCCTCAACCGGAATCTCCTGGTCGATGAGTGGCTGCGGGTCGCTCATGAGGAGTCCGAGCTTGCGAGTTAGCGGGAAGGTGATGCCCCAGGCGGTCAGGTAGCCAACGCCGAACCAGTGCTCGTCCTCGGGGTTGCGGACGAGGCCAACTGGCGCGTCCGAAGTAATGAGCGAGCGTTGGTCGAAGCGGACGAGCGACCATGGTCGTCCGACGATGTACTTGACGAGTTCCTCCGCGGTTTCGATCATCTGTTTGATGTGCTCGGCCTTGGGGCGCTCGATTGGCGGCCCTTCGGGGCGCGTCGCCTGTTTCCAGAGTGTCTCGACACGTTCGTCGGTGACCTCGCCGCCCTGCCGCTCAAGAACTTGCCGGAGTCCCGACTTACCGCCGACCCCGACTTGGAGGCGGAGCATCTGGCGGGCGATGTGGTCAATCGATCGACGCTGTGCCGGCACCCTGGTCACCTGGAGCGCGACGAAGTACCCGAGCGACATGCGGTCGTCGAAGGACAGCGGCCAGGTCCCGCCGATGATGGCCTTGAAGATTGCCGCCGTGATGCCCTCGATCTGGGAGAGGGCCCTCTCGATGACGTCATCGCCGTCCTCATGTCCCACGACCGCGTAGAAGTTCTTGGCGACAGAGGCGTCGCTCACCGACTGGGTGAAGCGCTGGTCGCCGGGAAGTCGCACTGTCTCAATTCGATCCTTCTCCGCGAACCCTTGCAAGTAGAACCGCGGCACCGTGTGGTGTCGCTTTGCGAAGGGTCGAGTCGTTGCTCCCATGCTCCAAGTGTCCTGCGCACCGCCGACAACGGGGTCTGTACCGTCATGCCACCCGGCCGGGCGCCGGTAGCGCTGCCATCACGCTCGCCGAGCTTCAGCCGCTCAGCATCACGACGACCCGTGTCATCCTGACCGGCATGAACGAAGGACTCCCGACCGCCGTAGCCGAACTTGCCGAGTGGTCAGGCTGGAAGCCGTTCGACACCGTGACGGTGCGCTCGGCGCCGACGACGCCGGGGGTGTACCTGTTCAAGCAGGAGTCCGCGCTGGTATACGTCGGCCGGGCTGGAGAGCGCGGCGGCAAAGGCCTTCGCGGCCGCCTTACCATCTACGTCTCCGGACGAGCACCACATAGCGGACTTGGAAACCTCGCATTCGAGCGAGCGCTACAGGACTCGGACTGGCTTAGGAGTCGACTCGCGGAACTGGAAGCCGGCAACTGCCGCACCGTGCAGGAGTGGAGCGTGCTCGCCGTGCAACGAGCGCAGCTCGACATCTGCTGGTCCTCAAGTTTGGCCGCCGACGACGCTGTGGCACTTGAGCGCGCAGTGCTCGACGCGCTGCGGGACGAAGCTCTCTGGAACCGTCTCCGCTGAGCCTTGGCCGGCTAGGGCATGTCTCCTAAGGCCGTTTGGCGCTCGTTGGCATGCTGTCCGGGTGAGTCGCTACGCAGTGTTGTCAGATGAGCAGTGGGCCCGGATCGAGTCGTTGCTGCCGTCGTCGGTTGGGAAGCAGTCGCGCCCGTTCCGCAACCATCGTCAGGTGGTGGAGGGGATCATCTACCGGTATCGGACCGGGATCCCGTGGCGGGATCTGCCGCGGGAGCAGTTCGGGCCGTGGCAGACCGTGTGGAAGCGGCACCGCCGGTTCGCCGGTGACGGGACCTGGGATCGGGTCCTTGGTGCACTGCTGACGCAGGCCGACAAGGCCGGGGAGCTCGACTGGACCGTCTCGGTGGACTCCACGATCAACCGGGCACACCAACACGCGACGAACACCAAGCGCCCTGAGAACGCCACAGGGGGCACGGTCGAATCACAAGAATCCCACTCGCCCTCCGAGTGAACCTGCAGGTCACGGGATCGGACGCTCCCGTGGTGGGCTGTCGACGAAGATCCACCACGCGGTCGACGGGCGCGGGCGGCCACTCGCGGTAGTCGTCGGCCCCGGGCAGGGACACGATGGAAAGATGCTCCCGACTCTGCTCGAGGAGATCCGGGTCGCGCGCCACGGCCCCGGCCGGCCAAGGACCAGGCCCTCGAAGGTCCTGGGCGACAAGGCGTACTCCTCGCGGGCGATCCGCACTCTGCTGCGCAAGCGCGGGATCGTCTCGGTCATCCCCGAGCCACGCGACCAACGGGCCAACCGAGCCCGTCGCGGCTCGCGAGGCGGGCGACCGGTGGCCTACGACCTGCAGGCCTACAAGGGCCGCAACGTCGTCGAACGCTCCTTCGCCCGCCTCAAACAATGGCGCGGCCTGGCCACCCGCTTCGACAAGCTCGCCATCGTCTACCGGGCAGCGGCCCTCCTGGCCGCGGTCATCACCTGGCTACAGGATTAGGAGACATGCCCTAGTCGCACTCGGGGTCGCCCACGCCCAACCCCTCGCAGAAGGCGTCGTGCGAATCCTGCTCGGCCTGTGCCTCATCCATCGCCCCGGCCCCCCCATACGAGGGCGTTGACACAAAAGCCGGTCGGGAACGATCGGAACCGAGCGCAGCGATCCAGCGTCGGCATGCCGGCGGCCCGACCCAGGAGCAGTCCGTGCTGAGCAACGCGGCAACACACAGCTCAGGGCTGAT
>NZ_DATCNW010000233.1:0-37903 GCF_036565025.1 Pengzhenrongella sp. | reverse complement strand
GACCAGACGGTCGCCGACCACCGGGCCCTGGCCGCGGCGGTGGCGACCGGCCGTCTGGAGGCCGCCGAGGCCTGACCGATCTCGGTCGGCGGCGAGCGTCCCGCTCCTCAAGCAGTCGGCGCCGGTCAGCTCGGGCTGGAGATCTCGCGCCGGGGACGCTGCGCCCCCGCCTCCCGGCGCCGGTCCGCACGTTCGTGGCCGGCGTGGGCCGCCCGCTTCGCCCGGTACAGCTCTTCGTCGGCGGCCGCCAGCAGGTCGCGGGGGACCCACGGTCCGGTCCCGGTCGTCGCGAGCCCCATCGACACCGACGGCCCGCCCTCCGCCCGCAGGCGCGCGAGGGCGCCCGCGAGCAGCCGGCGCGCCTCGAGGGCCGGGCAACCGGGCAGCACGACGCAGAACTCGTCACCGCCGAGGCGTCCGACCGTGGCGTTAGGCCACGACGCGACGCCCTTGGAGAGGGTGTCCGCCACGCGCTGGATCGCGGCGTCCCCGCTGGCGTGACCCTCGAAGTCGTTGATCTCCTTGAGCCGGTCCATGTCGAGCAGCGCGACGACGGTCTGCGTGCTCCGCCCCGAGAGCCGCTCCAGGACGTCGTCGACGACGCGGCGGTTGCCGACCCGGGTGAGGGCGTCCTCGAACGCCATCCGGTCGACCCGTTGCAGATTCTCGGCCTGCACGACGACGCCGCCCATCAGCGTCGCCACCGCCATCAGGGTCTCGATGTCGCGCGACTCGAAGTGGGGTTCGCCGTGGTCGGTCGCGAACCACAGCTGACCCCACACCCGGCGATCGACGTAGATCGGGACGGCGGCCGAGGAGTACTTCCCGAGCTCGATGAGCAGGTCGACCGACTCCGGGTCGGACGTCGGGTCGTCGACCCGGTGGATGTACGGCAGTCCGGTGAGCATGGTCCGCCGCGCCTGCGCGTAGTCCGCCAGCGAGTAGACCTCGTTCTCCGGGAACATCTGCTCGTTCGGCCCGAGCTGACCGACGCTGACCAGGCAGCGGAGCTGGTTCGCCTCGCGTTCCCACCGTTCCACCGACGCCGAGGCGGCGCCGACGATGCGCCGGGCCTCCTCGAGCGCGACCCGCATGAGCTCGCGGGTGTCGCGGCTCGAGCTCAGCACCTTGGTGATGCCGAAGACCGAGCGCATCCGCTCCTCCATCCCGCGCCGCCCCATCCGGCGCCGGTCGAGGTCGTCCATGAGCTCACCGAACGGGACGGTGTCGGGCGGCGACAACGCCACGGTGGCGAGCAATCCCCGCAGGTTCGGCATCGATGGACCGTGTGACGCGGGGTTGACCGTGCGGGCGACGTGGTTCAGGCCCGCGGCGAGAGCGTGGGTTCCGAGGTCCGGGTCGGTGCTCGCGGCGCGGTCCGCGGCGGCGGCGGCGGCCCGGACCAGCGCCACCTCCACCGGCCCAGCGTCGACGGCGGGCCCGCCGCTCACCAGGAGTGCGCGCAGGCGCTCGTCGCCGCTGAGGGCGACCGGCAGTGCGCCGTCGACCAGCAGGCGCCGTACGTCGTGCACGAGCGCGAGTCGTCCCACCGCACGCACGGTCTGGTCGTCCAGCTCTGCCGCGCGGGCCAGCGCCGTCGCGAGGGCATGGACGGCGCCGCGATGCGCGGAGTCCGTGGCGCCGAGCAGCCGAGCGGCCGCGAGCACGGCCTCGTTCAGGGCCACCGGCCAGCGGTCCGGCCCCTCGCGCGGGGACACCACCGCGGTCGCGCCGCCCGGGGCCACAGAGGCCGCCACAGCAGGCGGATCGGGCCCCGGCCGGGCGAACAGGTAGCCCTGCCTCACCGCACATCCCAGCTGCAGGACGGCGTTCGCCTGTTCCTCGGTCTCGATGCCCTCCGCGACGACGGACAGGCCGAGGCTGTCCGCGAGGTTGATCACGAGTCGCACGATCGCCCGGTCGGCCCCCTCCCGGGTCACGCCGGAGACGAACGTCTGGTCGAGCTTGAGCATCTGGGCCGGGATCCTGCGCAGCGTGTCGAGCGTCGCGAACCCGGTGCCGAAGTCGTCGATCGCCACCCGGATCCCGAGCTCCGACAGCCGGTCGATGACCACCCGGATCCCGGGTGCCGCGACGGCGGACTCGGTGATCTCCAGGACGAGCGCCGAGCCGGGCAAGTCGTGCTCGGCGAGGATGGACGAGACGACGTCGACGATGTCGGGCAGGTCCAGCTGGGCGGGCGTGATGTTCACGCTGACGGTGGCGGTCGTGATGGCGCTGGATCCCGAGCGCCAGTGCGCGGCCGCGGCGACCGCGCGCTTGAGCACCTCGAGCCCGAGCGGGATGATCAGCCCCGACTCCTCGGCCACCGGGATGAAGTCGGCCGGTGGCACGAGGGTGCCGTCGAGATCCCGAAGCCGGGCGAGCGCCTCGAAGCCGATGACCTGTCGGGACGGCAGGACGACGATCGGCTGGTAGTGGACCTCCAGCGCCCCGCGGGCCAGCGCGGCGGCTATCGCCGGCGCGTCCATCGTCCCGCCGCGGCCCGCAGGCTCTCGCTCCGCGTGACCGTCGCTCGGGCCCGCGGCTCGCGGGTCGGGAGGGCAGGGCGCATTCGGTGTTTATCGGCGTGAGCGGACCGCGCCTTGACGCGCGTGACCCGTTCGGGTGCAGGCCCGCTCGGGGCAGCGGGCCGATGGCAGGACCGCGCCGGGCTTGCTGGATCGCCACGCCCGCCCGAGCTCAGGTCTTCTCGGCGACGAGGAGCTTGTACCGCCACAGGCCGCGATCGAGCGCATCGAGCTGCGCCAGGCAGGCACGCGCGTTCTCGAGGTGTCCGCGGCCGATGACGCGGCACGACCGAAGCGCCGCCGCGAAGGGCAGCAGCGCGCTGGTGATCCGGTCCAGCCTCGCCAGGGACGGTCGCACCCGGTCCGTGATGTCCCACACGCGGACCGGGCCGAAGCCGGCGGCACCGAGCACCGAGCGGTAGTCAGGCTCCGAGAGCAGGCTGGGCATCGCCCAGCCGTCGAGCCACTGCCGCAGGATCTCGGTCTCGGCCGCCGTGAGCACGGGGTGGTCGCGCACCAGGTACTCCGCGAGCACGAGCCGACCACCGGGACGCAGCAGCCGGAACGCCTCCGCCGCGAACTCGGCCTTGCTCGCCGCATGGACCACGCTCTCCAGCGCCCAGACGACGGAGAAGTCCGCCGCGGGCAGCCCCGTGCTCGTGTAGTCCCGGGCCTCGAACCGGGCCAGGTGGTCCAGCCGGCGCTGCCGGGCGGCTGACCGCGCGGACTGCAGCTGGTGGGCGGTGATGTTGATCCCGAGGACCGGGCAGCCGACGTGCTCGGCGAGCCAGAGCGCGCTGCCGCCCATGCCGCAGCCCGCGTCCAGCACGACGTCGGCCGCGTCGATCCGCGCGCACGACGCGAGTACGGCGTTCATCCGAGCCAACGCTTGCCGGTGCGTCGTCGCGCTGTCGTCGTAGTACCCGAAATGAATGGCGAGCGTCTGCTCGCTGCGCCACAGGTGTTTGTAGTCCCACCTGGTGCCGGCGTAGTAGCGGAGCACGGCGGTGTGCTGGGCGTCCGGCATGGTGCCCCCTGCGCGGCCTTCGAAGGACCGAAGGTCACTGCCGGCCCTCGATACTCGCCGAGTGTAGTGACGGCCCGCCGGCCTCGCCGCTCGTCATGAGAATGCCCGTTCGGGGTACGCGCCCCGGGCGCTCTGCCTACGGTTGGCCGGTGCAAGAGCGGATGCAGGACCTTGGGGGAATGGCGATGGTGGTGCACGATCCGATCCAGCGGCCGGGGCGCCCGTATCCGCTGGGGGCCACCCCCGCAGTCGGGCCGGACGGCACCCCCGGCACCAATTTTGCGGTGAGCTCGGGCGTCGCCGAAGGCATGACGCTGTGCCTGTTCGACGCGGCCGGAACCGAGACCCAGGTCCGCCTGCTCGACGTCGACGCGGGGGTGTGGCACGCGTTCGTCCCTGGCATCGGAGCCGGCCAGCGGTACGGGTTCCGCTCGTCCGGGGTGTTCCGGCCGGCCGACGGTCTGCGCACCAACCCCGCGAAGCTGCTCCTCGACCCCTACGCGCTGGCCACGACCGGTGCGGTGGTCTTCGGCGACGAGGTCCTCGGCCATGACCCCGCGGACCCGGATCGGCGCAGCATGCTCGACTCGGCGAACCACGTGCCTCGCGCGATCGTGGTGGACCCGACCTTCGACTGGGGCACGGACGGCCGGCCCGAGCACCATCTCGCCGACTCGGTGATCTACGAGGTGCACGTCAAGGGCTTCACCATGGCGCACCCTGGGGTGCCGCCCGAGCTGCAGGGTACCTACGCGGGCCTGGCACACCCCGCCGCCGTCGACCACCTGGTCGGCCTGGGGGTGACGGCCGTCGAGCTGCTTCCGGTGCACCAGAACGTGCCCGAGGCGTTCCTGGTCGACGCGGGGCTGACCAACTTCTGGGGCTACAACACCATCGGGTATTTCGCGCCCCAGGACAGCCTGTCGGCCGAGGTCCGCGCGGGGCGACCCGGCGGTCAGGTGGCGGAGTTCAAGGCGATGGTCCGCACCCTGCACGCCGCGGGCATCGAGGTCCTGCTCGACGTCGTGTTCAACCACACCGCGGAGTTCGACGCCACCGGGCCGACCGTGTGCCACCGGGGCCTGGACAACCCGGGGTACTACCGGCTCGAACCCACCGACCAGAGCCGGTACGTGGATACGACGGGCTGCGGCAACTCGCTCAACGTCGACGACCCGGGCACGCTTCGCCTGATCATGGACTCGCTTCGCTACTGGGCGAGCGAGATGCACGTCGACGGCTTCCGGTTCGATCTCGCTCCGAGCCTGGCTCGCGACCGTGGTGGCTTCGACCGGCTCGCCTCCTTCTTCGACATCGTCAACCAGGACCCGGTCGTCTCGCGGGTCAAGCTGATCGCCGAGCCGTGGGACGTCGGCCAGAGCGACAGCTACGACCTGGGCCGGTTCCCGGCGCTGTGGAGCGAGTGGAACGGCCGCTACCGGGACACGATGCGCGATTTCTGGCGGATCCAGGACGGGCAGCTGGGCGACTTCGCGACCCGTTTCGCAGGATCCTCTGACCTGTTCGCCGCCCACGAACGCCGGCCTACCGCGTCGGTCAACCTGGTCACCGCGCACGACGGGTTCACGTTGCGCGATCTCGTCTCCTACGACCGCAAGCACAACGAGGCCAACATCGCGGGCAACCCCGGTGGCACCGACGACAACCGCTCCTGGAACGGCGGCGTCGAGGGGGAGCTCGACAGTCCCGAGATCACGCAGGGGCGCGCGCGGCGCCAGCGGGCGCTGCTCACCACCCTGTTGCTGTCGTTCGGGGTCCCGATGCTGCTCGGCGGCGACGAGCTCGGACGCACTCAGCGGGGCAACAACAACGCGTACTGCCAGGACAACGAGATCAGCTGGTTCGACTGGTCCTCGCCCGACGAGGAGTTGCTCGCCTTCACCAGCCGGGTCGTCGCGCTGCGCCGGGCGCATCCGGTCTTTCGCCGGCGGCGATTCCTGTCCGGGGTGGATCTCGCGGAGCTGGCCTGGTTCACCCCGGCCGGCGCGGCCATGACGTCGGAGGCCTGGTCCAACCCCCAGGCGCGAGCCGTCACCGTCGCCCTCGATGGGGACAATGCTCCCGACCGGTCCGACGACGGCTCCCTTCTCGTCGACGACGACTTCCTGCTGCTGATCAACGGTTGGCGCGAGGCCCTCGACTTCGCGATCCCGCCGGGCCGTGCCGCGCAGGAGTGGATCATCGAGCTGGAGACCTTCGAGGCGACGCCGCGACCGGGCCCGGTCCGGGTTGCCGGTGACGTCCTCACCGTCGGCCCGCAGTCCGTCGTGGTGCTCAGATCGCCGCTGCCTGTGTCCTGACGGCAGGAACGGTGAACGCCACCGCGGTGCCCCCGCCGGGATTGTTCGTGGCCCAGATCGTCCCGCCCTGCCGTTGGATCAGGTCGCGGCAGATGAACAGCCCGAGACCGAGCCCGTCGCGCCGCTTCGTCCCGGGCTGGCCGCCCTGCACGAACTGCTCGAAGATGCGCTCCTCGTCTCCGGGCCCGAGGCCCTGGCCGGTGTCCAGCACGGTGACGCAGACGCCGTCACCCAGCGGGCGGGCATCCACGGTGACCGAGCCACCGTCCGGGGTGAAGCGGAACGCGTTGTCCAGGAGGTTGGCGAGCACCTCTCGGAGCCGGTCCGGGTCGGCGGTCACCGGCGGCAGGTTCGAGGCGAGCACGGCGATCTGGATCCCGCGACGCTGGGCCGTCGGGCCGTAGGCGGACAGCGCCTCGCTGAGCAACGCGCCGAGGGCCAGGGTGCGGCAGTCGACGGTCGCGCGACTGCCCTCCACCCGCGTCCCCTCCAGGAGGTCGTCGATCATCACCTTGAGCTGCCCGACGTTGCGCATGAGCACCGTGAGATAGTCCCGCTGGACCTCGGCGAGCGGGCCACCGACGTCGTCCAGCAGCAACGACCCGAACTGATGAATCGCTGTGAGCGGCGTCCGGAGCTCGTGCGAGATGTGGGAGAGGAACAGATCCTTCGACTGGAGCTGTTCGTCCCGTGATCTCTGGAGCTCGTGCAGGACCCGTTGGCGCCGGATCGCAGAGTCGACGGCGCGGCCGAGATCGCCCGGGCGGATCGAGGCCTTCACGAGACAGTCCTGAGCCCCGAGCCGGAAGAACTCCTCGGCGAGCCACGGATCTTCGTCCCCCGTGACGACGACGATCGCCGCCCTGCCACCGAGGCCCAGCACCTGGGTGAAGGTGGACATGCTCTCGCCGTCCGCCTTGCCCAGGTCGAGGATCACGCCGTCGAACCAGTCGTGCGCGAGCCGTTGCACGCCCTCGGTCAGCTCGGCTGCGTGCTCGATCCAGGCGGTCGAGAGAATGCTGTCCCGGATCGCCATCTCGAGCAGCATCGAGTCA
Source organism: Pengzhenrongella sp. (assembly GCF_036565025.1). Classification (NCBI taxonomy): domain Bacteria; kingdom Bacillati; phylum Actinomycetota; class Actinomycetes; order Micrococcales; genus Pengzhenrongella; species Pengzhenrongella sp. The sequence goes on along the minus strand of NZ_DATCNW010000233.1, from coordinate 30,969 downwards.
GGCTGCTTGTCCTCTATCACCAGCAGCCTGTTCGGCGCAATGGACGTGGCGTCCAACGGCAGGAGCATGCAGGTCTGATCGGTGACCGAGCCGGTCAGGTAAGCATTAGCGGTGCGGATCCGCCCGGATGGGGGTCACCCGTACGGGTGTCAGCTGTCCTGCAGCACGCGCGGCTCGCCGTCGAGAATCTCGCGGACCCTGCGGAGCAGGCCCTGAGCGGGGAACGGCTTCTCGATGAGGTTCACACCGTCGTCGAGGACGCCCTGGTGCACGATCAGGTCCGCGCTGTAACCGCTCATGTACAGGATCTCGGTGTGCGGGCTGAGGATGCGGATCTCGGCGGCGAGCTCCTTTCCGGACCGGCCGGGCATGATGACGTCGGTCAGCAGCAGGGCGAGCTCGCCGGGAAGTTGGTGGGCGACCTCGAGGGCCTCGTCGGCGTTCGCGGCGGCGAACACCGTGTAGCCGTGCCCCTGCAGGATGCGCCGCGCGGGCTCGCGGACCATGTCCTCGTCCTCGACGAGCAGGATCGTCTCGCCCTGCGCCGTCAGATCCGACTCCGGGGGCCTGTGCGCGCCGGTCGCAACCTCCTCGTGGGTCGCCGGGAGGATGAACCGGATCGTGGTGCCGACGCCCTCCTCGGAGTAGATGGCCACGTCACCGGCGGCCTGCACGGCGATCCCGTACACGGTCGCCAGGCCGAGTCCGGTGCCCTCGCCGGTGCGTTTGGTGGTGAAGAACGGCTCGAACGCCCGGCTCGCGATCTCCCGGGACATGCCGGTTCCGGTGTCCGAGATCGTGAGGCACACGTAGGAGCCAGAGGTGATCGACAGGCTCCGGGCATAGTCCTCGTCGGTGTCGATGCCGGAGGTCTCGATGCGGAGCGTGCCGCCGTTCGGCATGGAGTCGCGCGCATTGACCACGAGGTTCATCAGGACCTGTTCGAGCTGGCCGCGGTCGGCCTTGACCCGCGGGAGGGCCGGCGAGGACACCACCTGAAGCTCGATGTTCTCCCCGATGGACCGGCGCAGCAGCTTCTCCATGTCGGTCACGATCGCGTTGAGGTCCAGGACCTCGGGCTTGGTCACCTCGCGCCGGCTGAAGATGAGCAGCTGGTGGGTGAGCTGAGCCGCGCGGGCGGCGAGCGTGGTGGTCTCGGCGACGTCCTGGGCGAGCAGGGTGACGCCGCCGTCGTTGTCGAGCCCGAGGCGCCGCGCCTGCAGCTCGAGGCCGTCCTCGGCCAGCGCGGCGTAGTTCATGATCCCGGCGAGCAGGTTGTTGAAGTCGTGCGCGACGCCGCCGGCCAGCTGGCCGATGCTCTCCAGACGCTGGGACTGGTGCAGCTGGGCGTTCGCGACCTCTGCCGCGCGGCGGCTCTCGGCCTCCTTCTCGTACAGCCGGCAGCGATGCAGGGCGAGGTCGACGAAGGACGCCACCCGGTCGAGCAGCGACCGTTCGGTGACTCCGAAGACGGGCGCGAACGCGCCGATCTGCACGATCAGCCAGCCCTCGGTCAGCCGGCAGGCGATCCCGCCGCCGTCGAGGACCACGAAGAGCTCGCTCGAGTCGCCGGCGAGGAGCTGGTCGTTCAGCGCCACCAGCTCGTCGGGGGGGAGCCCCTGGGCGGCCACCGGTACTCCGTGGGCATCGAGCAGGGCCGCACCGCGGGCTCCGAACAGGCGCACCACGGCCGGCACGATGGCGCTCCCCACCTGCATCGCCGTCACCGCCGTCATCAGTACCCGCTCGGCCTTGCCGTACTCCGCCAGGTCCGCCGCGCGCCACGCCGCGTTCAGCCACGCCGGGACGACGAACGCGAGCACCAGCAGGCCGATCGCCACGACACTGATCAGCGCCCTGATCACCTGGGCCGGCGTGCTCTGCGTGTCGCCGCCGATGCCGCCCGAGAGCAGCGCGACCGCCAGGATGACGGCGCCGGGGCTGAGGGTGCGCATCCGGTGCCGCACGACCGACGGCTGCCCGTTGCCTGCCCTCCAGAGTCCGATGGCGGCCAGCGCCGACTGCACGGTCCAGCTGCCGAGGATCAGGGCCAGGTACGCCTTGACCCAGGGGCTCGTGGATGCGCCGGTGAGCGGGAACCGGAGAAACGTGAGCGTCCCGGCCAGCTGCAACGCGGTGAGCACCGAGGCGATGACGAGGCTTCGTCGACCGACGGCTCCGAGGCTGTGCGCGAACCGGACGAGCAGGTAGGGGATGAGCAGCAACATCGCCAGCAGCACGACGATGAACAGGCGCAGCGCCAGGGAGTCGCTGGTGGGGTCCATCTGCGGCAGGAAGGAGAGCCCGACGATCACGAGGAAGATCGCGAACATCGCAAGCGCCCACCGGGTGGCGGCAGAGTTGCGATCGCGTGCGCGCCGGGCGAGCACCACCACGGCAATGAGAAGGGCCGCGATCTCGACGATATTGGCGACCAGCCGCACGGTAGTCGGTTCGGCCGTCGTCGTCGCTGCGGCTGCTACCGCCGTAGCAAGCGGACTCATGGTCGGGTCCGAGCGTCGGTACGCGGATCGCCGGTGGTCGCGAACCAGGAAACGGGCTTGGTCAAGGCTGAGAGTTCTGGCCGAACAGGGGGGAGGGAGGCAAACACGATTTCATCTCTGACGACGAGGGAAAGCTGTGGGGCCTGATCGGCCGCCCCCGCCGGTTCGAAGCCAAGTCGCCACCCGTGATCGGGCGGCAAGACGCGCCCGCGATCGGGCGGCGCAATTTCCGGTAATAACTGTACCGCCACGATCGGGTGAACCTTGCGCCGCGCCGGAACTTCTCCGCGTGTCGAGACGTTCACGCGTTGATCTGGGCGTCGAGGATCTCCCGGACCTTGGCCAGCAGATCCCGTGGCGGGAACGGCTTGCCGATGAGACGCACGCCCTCCTTGAGTACGCCCTGGTACACGAGCGCGTTCGCGGTGTAGCCGCTCATGTACGTCGGCTCCCGCACGACGTCCTCGTCGTCGACGAGCAGGATCGTCTCCCCGTGCGCCGAGGAGCGCCCGTTCGGCACCGCCTCGGGCTCCGCGGCCGCGAGCTCGCGGGTCGCCGAGAAGTTGACCCGGATCGTGGTGCCCAGTCCTTCCTGGGAGTAGATGGTGACGTCCCCACCCGTCTGGGTCGCGATCCCGTAGACCGTTGCCAGGCCTCGCTGCCGTCCTTGCGCCGAGCCTCGAACTCGAGGCCGTGACCCAGTTCCCCGTTCTTCGGGCCGACGACCGAGCCGGCCGACTCCTGCGGATGGGTGGCGCGGTCACCGCCAGGGATCAGGACGTCCAGGGCGAGGCCGGTGAGCTCGGTTCGCGGATGGCCGAACAGCACCTCGGTCTGATGGTTCACCAGCCGGATCACGCCGTCGGCGTCCACCGCGACAAGCCCGTCCGGGGCGGCCTCGACGAGCTGCTCGATCCACATCGAGCGAGCCGACGATCCAGGAGGGTCGTATGCAGTCACGAGTCATCTCTCACGACGGGCCAACGCTGTGTAGGGCCGGTCTCCGGCGGGCGGCGGTCATCGGCCTGGGATGAACCCGCGAACGGGTGGTGCTTTGAGCAGTCGATCGTGCTCCGCATGTCCTTGTCAGCAGCAGGGCGAGCCGATTCGCGCGTGGCGGCGCGGCGCAAGGGCTCAAAGACCCCCCAATTGCCGGGTGGACCCGGGAGCGCCGCTCGCCGGGTAGGCCTAAAGGCCCCCGTTTTCACGGCAGCTCAGGTGAAAATTGCTGAACGAGCGCCGGCCCGCGCAGCGACCCGAACCGAAGGATCACCCGATGACCCGCACGTCCCCCGGCCGCGTCGTCGTCGTCGGCGCCGGCATGGTTGCCCACCGCTTCGCCGACCAGCTGTGCGAGCGCTCGACGCAGGGCGACTGGCACCTGACGGTGATCGGTGACGAGGACAGCGCGCCGTACGACCGGGTGCACCTCTCGGACTTCTTCGCCGGGCGCAGCCCGGGCGACCTCACCATGGCCACCGCGCCCTGGCAGGACCCGCGCACCGAGCTCGTCGTCGGCGACGGCGTCCGGAGCATCGACCGCGGCGCGCGGACCGTGACCACCCGCTCCGGCCGCGTCGAGCCCTACGACAACCTCGTGCTGGCGACCGGGTCGTGGGCCTGGACGCCGCGGACCGAGGGCACCGACCTGCCCGGGGTGTTCCGCTACCGCACGATGAGCGACGTCGTGGCGCTGCGGGAGTGGGTCACCCTGCGCGCCGATCGACTCCGGCGCCCGCTGCACGGCGTCGTCGTGGGCGGCGGACTGCTGGGCCTCGAGGCCGCCAAGGCGCTGGCCGGCCTGGGCACCACCGCGACTGTGGTCGAGTTCGCGGACCGCCTGATGAACGTCCAGCTCGACGACGGCGCGGGGGAGGCCCTGCGAGTCCTGGTCGCCGGCGAGGGCATCGACGTGCGCACGTCGACCGGCGCCACCCGCCTGACCGCGGGCGGTGACGGCGCGGTGGCGTCCATGGACCTCACCGACGAGACCAGCCTGCCGGCCGACGTCGTCGTCTTCTCCACCGGGGTGCGGCCCCGGGACAGGGTGGCCCGGGAGTCCGGGCTGGCGATCGGCGAGCGCGGTGGCGTGGTCATCGGCCCGACCTGCCGCACGTCCGACCCGGGGGTGTGGGCCATCGGCGAGTGCGCCTCGTTCGAGGGGGAGTGCGTCGGCCTGGTCGCCCCGGCGAACGCGATGGCCGACGCCGTCGTCGACCAGCTGCTCGGCGGCCGCTCGACCTACCGGCCCGCGGCGCAGGGCGCGAAGCTCAAGGGCGTCGGCGTGGATGCCGCGAGCTTCGGTGACGTGTTCGCGCTGACCCCCGGGGCCCTCGAGGTGACCTTCGCCGACCCGGTTGCACGGACCTACAAGAAATTGGTCGTGTCCGACGACGCCCGCACACTGCTCGGGGGTGTCTTCGTCGGTGACACGACGCTGTACGCCTCGCTGCGTCCCCTGCTCGGCCGCCCCCTCGGCGCAGACCCGTCCGCATTCCTTGTGCCCGAGGGGGTAGGGGTTCCCACCACCGACCTGCCCGACGACGCCGTCGTCTGCTCGTGCTCCAACGTCTCGGCCGGCACCATCCGCGCCGCGGTGAGCGAGCAGGGCTGCACGAGCGTGGGGGAGGTGAAGGGTTGCACCAAGGCGGGCACGGTGTGCGGATCCTGCGTGCCGCTGCTGACCAAGATCGTGAACACGAGCCTCGAGCGCTCGGGCGTCGCGGTCTCGAGCGCCATGTGCGAGCACTTCGCGATGTCAAGGGCCGAGCTGTTCGCCCTGGTAGACGCCGCCGGCCACCGGACATTCTCCGAGATCGTCGACGCGTACGGGGCGGGTCGCGGCTGTGCGATCTGCAAGCCGGCGGTCGCCTCGATCCTGTCGTCCCTGGGCGCGGGTCACGTGCTCGCGCGCGAGCACGCCGCGCTCCAGGACACCAACGACCACGTCCTGGCGAACATGCAGAAGGACGGCACCTACTCGGTGGTCCCGCGCGTGCCCGGCGGGGAGATCACCCCCGAACGGCTCATCGTGCTGGGCGAGGTGGCGCGCGAGTTCGGCCTGCACACACGGATCACCGGAGCCCAGCGGATCGCGATGTTCGGTGCCCGCATCGACCAGCTGCCGGCGATCTGGCGGCGCCTGGTCGACGCGGGCTTCGAGTCCGGCCAGGCCTACGGCAAGTCCCTACGCGCGGTGAAGTCCTGCGTGGGGCAGGCGTGGTGCCGGTTCGGCGTCCAGGACTCCGCGAGCATGGCGGTGCGCCTGGAGCTGCGCTACCGGGGGCTGCGCTCGCCGCACAAGTTCAAGGTCGGCGTCTCCGGCTGCGCGCGGGAGTGCGCCGAGGCGCGCGGCAAGGACGTCGGCGTCATCGCCACCGAGAAGGGCTGGAACGTCTACGTCGGTGGCAACGGCGGCTTCACCCCGCGGCACGCGGACCTGCTCGCCGAGGACCTGGACGACGACCGCCTGATCCAGGTCATCGACCGGTTCCTCGCCTTCTACATCCGCTCGGCCGACCGGGTCCAGCGCACCGCGCCCTGGGTTGCGGACTACCCCGGCGGCATCTCGGAGCTGCGCAAGGCCGTCGTCGAGGACGCCCTGGGCCTGGGCGCCGACCTCGACGCCTCGATGGCCGGTCACGTCGAGGCGTACACCGACGAGTGGCGGGCCACCTTGGAGGACCCCGAGAAGCTGCAACGCTTCGTGTCGTTCGTGAACGCCCCCGACCAGCACGACCCCGATCTCGCGTACACCTCCGTGCGCGGACAGGCCCGCCCCGCCCGCCCGGGCCAGGCCTCGGACAACAACCCCGTGATCGCCCGTACGTTGGAGGTACGCCCGTGAGCAGCTGGACCGTCGTCTGCCCGCTGAGCGGCCTCGTGCCCGAGCGCGGGGTGACCGCACTGGTCGACGGCGAGCAGGTGGCCGTGTTCCGGCTGGACGACGACCGGGTGGTCGCCGTCCAGCAGCGCGACCCGTTCTCGGGCGCCAATGTCATTTCGCGCGGCATCGTCGGCTCGGTGGGCACCGTGCCCACGGTGACCTCGCCGATGTACAAGCAGGTCTGGGACCTGACCACCGGGCGCTGCCTGGACCCGGTGGGCAAGGAACCGGCTGACCTGCGGATGTTCGCCGTGAGCGTCGAGAGCGGACAGGTGCGGGTGGCCCGCTGGTAGCCCTGGCTCGCCGCTCGCGGAGCAGCGCGCGTGGCTAGAGCCAGCGCCGGACCCGCGCGCGGTAGTCGGCGTACGCCTGGCCGAACCGGCCGGCGAGGTAGCGTTCCTCGGGCTCGATGACGACGCGACGCACCGCGAGCAGCGCGAACGGCAGGGTCGCGAGCGGCCACCACGAGCCGACGAGCAGAGCGCTGCCGAGGTAGGCGATGGCCAGTGCCGTGTACATCGGGTTGCGCGAGATTCGGTAGGCGCCGGTCGTGACGAGCGCGGACACCTCGTGGTGCGGCACGATCGTCGTCCGGTGCCGCACGACTCCCGTGACAGCGGCGAGGGCCAGCGCCGCTCCCGCGACGACGAAGGGCACGCCGACCGCCACGGCCGCGCCCCGCGCACCGCCGATCGCGAGCGGCACGCTCGCACCGCGAAGCGCAATGCCTGCCGCGAACGCCGCGCCGTAGTACAGCGGTGGGGGGAGGCGGAACACCCGCGCACCGAGCCGGTGGGGCGCCGCCGGTGAGGCGACCGGGCCGGAGACCGTCATGACCAGCTCGTGTCCAGCAGCGCGCCGCTGGCGTGCAGGACGTCGAGGCGGTGCACCTCGGGCTCGCTCCCGGGTCGTTCGCCGCCCAACGCGGCATCGACCGCCGGGTGGATCCGATCGTCGAATGCCTGCGCGCATGCCTGTTCGGACTCCCAGACATCGATGTACCGCAACCGGCCGTCGGGCTCTCGGACGCACAGGTGCAGGAGCGCGCCGGGCAACGGTTCGGGCCCGAGTCCGTCGATGATGCGGCGGTACGTCGCCTCATCGATCGGAACGTCCTGGATGTAGGCGTAAACCATGACACCGGCCTCCTGGTACAGTTGATCCGAATCAGCATCGGATGAATAAGGTGACGGTACGACCGATGAAGGATGACGTCAAGGACCAATCCAGCGGCAGGCGCCCGTACCACTCGCCGCGCCGAGGCGAGCAGGCGATAGCGACCCGCCACGCGGTGCTCGCCGCGGCCACGGAGCTGTTCGTGGCCAACGGCTACAGCGCCACCACCGTCGTGGAGATCGCGACCAGGGCCCGGGTCTCGGTCGATACCGTCTACGCGTCGGTGGGACGCAAACCCGCGCTGCTGCGCGAGCTCGTCGAGACCGCGATCTCGGGCACCGAACAGGCAATACCCGCCGAGCAGCGCACCTACGTCATCCGGATCCGCGCGGCCAGCTCCGCGGGTGACAAGATCGCCATCTACGCCCAGGCGATCACGGGCATTCAGCAGCGCTTGGCGCCCGTCTTCCTGGCGTTGCGCGACGCGGCAACCACCGACCAGGAGTGCGCTTCCCTGATGGCCGAGATCGCCAAGAGGCGCGCCACCAACATGCGCACCTTCGCCGCCGACCTGCGCGCGACCGGCGAGCTCCGCGACGACCTGTCCGACGACCAGGTCGCGGACATCATCTGGAGCATGAACGCCGCCGAATACTGGGTGCTCCTGGTCCGTGACCGCGGCTGGACCCCCGCTCAGTTCGCGGCGTGGCTCACGGACGCCTGGACCCGGCTGCTGCTCGCGAGGTAGTGCCGCTGGCGTGTGGCCCTGGATCTCTTTACTATGCAGATACGCCCCTGGCGGGGTAGGTTTTGCATAGCAAAGGAGGAATCGTGAGCGATGTCCGGCAACTGGTCGCGCGCGCGCCGCTGCGGACCATTCGCACCGGCGACCTCGCGGCCGTGTATGCGAACCCGCACAAGGAAGCCCGCGAGCTCGTGCGGCGCGGCCTGCTGCACCGCCTCGCGCACGGTTTCTACTGTGCCGTGCCGGCCGAGTTCGACGCGCAGGCCTGGCGGCCGACGATCGAGGCGGCCGCGGCCGGGATCGCCACCGCGGCCTACGGGGACCGGGTGCCGGTGCTCACCGGCCTGACCGCGGCTCGCCTGCACCGGGCCCTGCCGCGGGCGATCGGCGAGGCGTACGTCGCCGTGCCCGCCCAGCACCGCCCGATCCGGCTGGCCGACCGCGACGGCATGGTTCGCTTCGTGACGCGCGACGTCGCGGCGCTGGACGCCGAGCTGATCACGAACGACCTCGGCCCGGCGCTGGTCACGACCCCGGAGCAGACCGTGCTGGATCTCGCGCACCGGGACCCGGGCGGCGTCGACCTCGATGCCCGCCAGGCGATCGACGCGATGTGGGCGGGCTGCGACCAGGATCTGCTCGACGAGCTCGCCGCGCGTCAGCGGATGCGGGCCACCCTCGAGCGGGTGCGGGCACGCGCATGAGCCCTCGATCGCGCGAGCGGCCTCCCGTCGACCAGCGTGCCGAGCTCGCTGCGGTCGGCGCGTCCTTCGGGGTCGACATCGAACAGGTCCGCAGGGATCACCTCATCTCCCACATTCTGGCGGCCATCGCGTCCGCGGTGCCGTCCGACGACGTCGTCTTCTTCGGCGGAACCGCGCTGTCGCGCACCCACCTCATCGCCGGGCGACTGAGCGAGGACATCGACCTCATCGCGCTGGCACCGCGCGGCGAGGTGGCGCAGCGCATCGAGCTGGCGGTCGCCCGCGGGCTCGCGCGCAGCCACGGACGACCGACCTGGCGGCCGTCGCTCACCGCCACCAGCGGGAGCGAGCCCGCGGTCCTGTCGGTTCCGGCAGGGATCGGGGTCCAGGTCCAGCTGCTCAGCGGCGACGGCTACTCGTGGCCGACGGAGGTCGTGGACCTCGAGCAGCGCTACTCCGACGCGCCGCCGGCGAGGATGCGGACCCTGACCGCTGCCGGGTTCGCCGCCGCCAAGCTGTCCGCCTGGATCGATCGCCGGGCACCACGAGATCTGTTCGACCTCTGGGCGCTGAGCGCGAGCGGGATGATCACCCCGGACGCCCTCGACGTGTTCGTCCGGCTCGGACCGTTCGGGCGCCCACCGCCGGACTGGGTGTTCGACGAGGTGCCGACCGATCCGCAGTGGCGGCGTGCGCTCGCCCACCAGACGATCCTGACCGTCGGCCCGCAGCAGGCCGCCGACGCCGTCCGCCGCGCGTGGCGGACGGCGTCGGACGGCCTCGGCTGAGCCTGCCAGGGGTGCGCTGGTTACTCCTCAGATATCCCTGATCGGGACGACGGTGACCGGGGTCGTGAGGACCCGGTCGTGCCCGACCCGGCGCACCTCGCCGACGAACCGGACGGTCGCGGCGCACGGCAGGTCGTCGGCCGACGCGCCCACCAGGAGCTGGACCGTCCCCGGCTCGACGATGCGCTCCATCGAGACGCCGGTGAAGGCCAGCCGGTCCGCATGCACCGTGAACGTCACGCGAGCGCTCGCACCGGCGTCGAGGGCCACCCGGGCGAATCCAGTGAGCTGGAGCACCGGCCGGGCGACGGATGCGACGTCGTCGTGCACATAGAGCTGGACCACGTCCTCGCCCGCGCGGTCCCCGGTGTTGGTGACCGTCACGCTCAGCTCGACGGCCCCGTCGGTCGCGACCTCGGCGCCCGAGGTGGCGAGGTCGGTGTACGCGTAGCTCGTGTACGACAGCCCGTGGCCGAAGGGGAACAGGGGTGTGGGGTCCAGGTTGGAGATCCCGTCCGAGCTCCGGCCGAGCGGGGGCTGGAGGTAGGTACCCGGCTGGGCGCCCGGCAGCGCCGGGACCTGGACCGGGAGGCGGCCCGAGGGCGTGACACGCCCGCTGAGCACGCCCGCGAGCGCACCGCCGCCCTCCTCGCCCGGCATGAACGCCTGCACCATCGCCGCTACCCGGCCCGCATAGCGGCCCAGCGCGTAGGGCCGGCCGGAGACGACGACGAGGACCACCGGGGTGCCGGTCGCGATGAGCGCCTCGACCAGCTCGTCCTGGATCCCGGGCAGCGAGAGGTCCTCGGCGTCGCAGCCCTCACCCGAGGTCCCGCGCCCGAACAGGCCGGCCCGGTCGCCGACGACGGCGAGGCACAGCTCGGCGCCCTGTGCCAGCGCGACCGCGTCCGCGATCCCCGAGCGGTCCACCTCGCGAACCGGCACGCCGAGGGCACCGGCGATCCTCGACGCGGGAAACTCGCTGCGCAGCGCGGCCAGCAGCGAGGCGGCCGGCACGCCCATCCCCAGCTCGGGGTACTTCGGCAGGACGTGGTTCGGATAGGAGTAGCAGCCCATGAACGCCAGCGCGTCGTCGGCGCAGGGTCCGACGACGGCGAGGGCGGCCGGGGCGGTGAGCGGCAGGACGCCGTCGTTGGCGAGCAGCACGACCGACCGCTCGGCCATCCGCCGGGCGATGTCCCGGTTGCCCGCGGAGTCCAGGTCGCGGCCGGTGCCCGCGCCGACGGCGCCGGCGGGCGTCCACTCGTCGTCGAGCAGGCCGAGCTCGAGCTTCTGGCGCAGCACCCGGCGGGCCGCGGTGTCCACGACCGACTCGGGCACCCGGCCCGCGCGGACCAGCTCGAGGAGCCCGGGCCCGTAGCAGAGGGTGTCAGGCAGCTCGACATCGATGCCGGCGGTGAGCGCGAGCGCGCCCGCCTCCGGCAGCGACGCGGCGACGCGGTGCATGGTGCTCAGGAACGCGACCGACCAGTAGTCCGAGACGACGGTGCCGGTGAAACCCCACTCGTCGCGCAGGATCCCGGTCAGCAACGAGGCGTCGGCGCCGGCCGGGACGCCGTCGACGTCCGCGTAGGAGTTCATCACCGACCGTGCTCCGCCCTCGCGCACCGCGGTCTCGAACGGGATGAGGATGATGTCCCGCAGCTCGCGCGGGCCCATCGTGACGGGCGCGTGGTTGCGCGCGGCGCGCGACGCGGAGTACCCGGCGAAGTGCTTGAGGGTCGCGATGACGCCGGCGCCCTGGAGCCCCTTGACGTACGCGGTCGCGAGCATGGCGACGAGGTACGGGTCCTCACCCAGGGTCTCCTCGACGCGCCCCCACCGGTAGTCGCGCACGACGTCGAGCACGGGGGACAGTCCCTGGTGGACGCCGACGGCGGCCAGGTCCGAACCGATCGCGGCGGCCATCTCCTCGACCAGGTCCGGGGACCAGGTGGCGGCCCAGGCGATCGCGGCCGGATAGACCGTGGCACCCAGGGTGGTGAACCCCGTCAGGCACTCCTCGTGCACGATCGCCGGGATGCCCAGGCGGCTGGCGTCGACGACGCGCTGCTGGAGCTCGACGACCCGGGCGGTGCCCTCGGCCACCGTCTGCGGCCGGGTGCCGAACGGGCGGGTGAGGTGCCCGAGCCCGTCGGCGCCGAGCTGCGCGAACTCGCCGGCGCCAGCCGCCCAGACGTCCTGCATCGGGGCGACGTTGCCGCTGACCTCGAGGTTGCCCACCCAGGCGCTGCCCAGCTGGCCGAGCTTCTCGGCGAGCGTCAGCTCGGCCAGCAGCGCGTCCGTGCGCTCGTCGAGGGACTTGCTCGGGTCGGTCCACACGTCGGCAGACCTGATCGGGGTATTCATCGTTCTCCTGTTCGAATGATTGTTCACTTGCCGAACCCCGCGGTCAGGCCGCTGACCAGCTGCCGGCGGCCCAGCACGTAGACCACCAGGATCGGCAGGGTCGACAGGATGACCGCGGCGAGGACCGCGGGGATGTTGACGGTGAACTGCCCCTGGAAGGACCACAGGGCGAGCGGCAGCACCCGGTTCTGTGGGCTCTGGGTCAGGATCAGCGGGAACAGGAAGGCGTTCCAGACATTGAGCGCGTCGTACACGGCCACCGTGATGACCGCAGGGCGCACCAGCGGGACGGCGAGCCGCCACATGGTCTGCCAGTGGGTGGCCCCGTCGAGGCGCATCGACTCGAACAGCTCGTTCGGGACGTCGCGCAGGAAGTTCACCAGGATGATCACCGTCAGCGGGATCGCGAACGCGATGGACGGCAGGATCAGCGCGAGCAGGGTGTCGTACAGGTGCGCCCTGGTGATCATGTAGTAGATCGGCACGATGGTCGCCTGGATCGGGATCGCCAGGCCGAGCAGGAAGACGGTGAAGGTCGCCCGGTGCAGGCGCCCGGTGCCGCGCACGATGGTGAACGCGGCCATGAACGAGACCACCACCGTGACGGTGACCGTGGCGACGGTGACGATGACGCTGTTGAGGAAGTACCGCGTGAAGTCGTTCGCCAGGACGAGCCGGTAGTTGTCCAGCGTGGCGTCCGTCGGGATCGCCAGCGGGTTGCCGGCGAAGAATCCTGCCTGGCTGCGCACGCTGGTCACCACGATGTAGTAGATCGGCAGGATGATGACGGCGAGCCACACGTAGCCGCCGAGGGCTCCCAGGACGTTCGGGCGCACGACGCGTGGGCGCCGGCGGGTTTCGGTGCGGGTGGTGGCGGACATCAGGCCCCCTCGAGCTCGCTGCGCATCTGGCTGAATCCGGTGGCCTTCGTGATCCCCCAGGACAGCAGGAGACCCGCGAGGACGAGGATCACGGCCAGCGCGCTGGCCGTGCCCATGTCGTTGGCGGAGAAGCCGGTGAGGTACATGTCCAGCGACAGCACCCGGGTCGCGTCGCCCGGGCCGCCGCCGGTGAGCACGAAGATCAGGTCGAAGTAGGTCAGCGCGCCGATCAGCATCAGCGTCGAGGACGTGACGATCGTGTTGCGCAACTGGGGGAGGGTGATGAACCGGAACTGCGTGACGCGGCCCGCGCCGTCGATGGACGCGGCCTCGTACAGCGACGCGGGGATCTGCCGCACGCCCGCCTGGTAGAGCAGGGAGTGGAACGGCACGAACTGCCAGGCGATGGCGAACACCACCACGTACAGCACGAGCCGGGAGTCCCCGAGGTAGTCCTGGCTGAGCGCCTGGAGGTTGAACGCGCGGCTCACGCCGAAGTTCGGGTCGAGCAGCGACTTGAACGCGATGGCGACCGCGGCCGAGGAGAGCAGCAGCGGCAGGAAGTACAGGACGGCGAGCACCGCCCGGTACCGCTGGGTCCCGGCGGTGAACACCCCGAGCAGCAGGCTGATCGGGGTCTGCACGATCCAGGTCAGTGCCATCACCTTGACCGTCAGCCACAGTGCGCCGCGGGTACCCGGATCGCTCAGCGTGTGGGTCCAGTTCGTCAGGCCCGTCCAGGTCGGGGTGTCCAGGCCGTTCCACCGCATCAGGCTCAGCACGACGACGCCGCCGAGGGGCACCAGGGCGAAGACCGCGAAGAACACCAGAGCGGGCAGGGCCAGCAGGACGCTGGGGCCCGTGCGGGGCCGATCCGCACGGGGCACCACGAGGGGAGTGCTGCGCCGAACGTCGACGGTGGTCATTTTCCGACCGTCTTGTTCATCGCCGTGGAGAACTGTTCGGGGGTGATCTGGGTGAGGAACAGCTTGTCGAGGTTGGTCAGCAGCGCGTCCGCCTGGACGGGGGAGAGCGCCTGGTCCCAGGAGAGCTGGAAGTGCGGCGCCTGCTGGGCGAGGGCGTACACGTAGCTGAGCCACTGGGGGTCCTGGGTCGCGGCGAGCTTGGACTGCAGGCCGGCGACCGGAGGCACGGCGCCGCCCTTGAGCAGGGCGTCGACGTAGTCGTCACTCATGACGCCCTTCTTCAGGTAGTCCAGGGCGGCCTTCTTCTCCCCGGCGCTGGCCTTGGACGAGACGGACCAGAAGTTCGCCGGGTTGCCGGCGACGTCCTTCGGGTCGCCCTTTCCTCCGGTGACGGCCGGGAACGGGATGAAGCCGAGCTTGCCGTCCTTGAGGAACTGGGGATTCGCGGTCTTGAGCGTCGGGTAGTTCCAGCTGCCCTGCAGCAGCATCGCGGCCTTGCCGGTGTACAGCAGCGCGAGGTCGGCGCCGCTGTCGGCGGCGATCGAGGAGAAGCCCTTGACGAACGCGCCGGCGCCGACGAGCTGCTGGATCTTCGTGTTGGCCTCGAGGACCGCCGGGTCCGACCACGCGTCGGGCTTGTTGGCCGCGATCTTGTCGAAGACCTCGGGACCGCCGATGCGGTCGACCAGGTACTCCTCCCACATGAGGTCCGGCCACTTGCTCTGCCCGCCGAGCGCGAGCGGCGCGACGCCGGCGGCCTTGAGCTTCGGGATGACGGCCAGCAGCCCGTCGAACGTGGTGGGCGGCTCGATGCCGGCCTTGGTGAAGACGTCCTTGTTGTAGAACAGGACGACGGGCTGCATCGCATTGTTTCCGATCGCGTAGACCTTGCCGGCGATGATCCCGGTGGCGGCGATCGACGGCAAGAAGCGCGACTTGAGCGCGGGGTCGGCATTGACGTCGTCGGTGAGGTCGGCGACCTGTCCGGCGTCGACGTAGGCCTTGAGGATACCGCCGCCCCAGCCATAGATCAGGGAGGGCCCCTTGCCCGCGCCGATCGCGGTGCGGACCTTCTGCTTGAAGGCGTCGTTCGACAAGAACGTCGGGGTGATCGTCTCGGTCGGGTTGGTCTTGTTCCAGGCGTCGAACGAGGTCCGGAACGTCTGCTCGTCGCCGCCGGTCAGGGCCCACGCCGACGCGCCTGCGCTGCCGGCGGCGCCGGAGGTGGGCCCGCTCGAGCCGCACGCGGCGAGCGCGGTGGCCAGGGTGGCGATCGTGACTGCGGCTGTTGCCTGTCGAAGCTTGGTGAGCTTCATTGCTCTGCCTTCTCTCGAAACTTTTCGGAAACACCGCCAGATTGGCGCCAGAAAATTAGGGCACAATTGAGGTCGCGTCAAGTACTTTGGTACCGTCAGCTCGACGAAATTGTTTCGAATGAAGGGATCGACGATGACGGTCACGGTCACACCTCGACGGACCCTCGAGCACGTCGCCGCCCGGGCTGGTGTCTCGAAGGCCACCGTCTCGAAGGTCCTCAACGGCCGCAGCGACGTCGCTGCGGCGACGCGCGAGCGGGTGCTCGCCGTCGTGCAGGAGGTCGGCTATCACCCGACGGTCGCCAAGCGCATCTCGAGCACGCGCCTGATCGTGGACCTCGCGTTCGACAGCCTGGTGAACCCCTACTCGACCCGGGTGCTGGAGGGCGTCGTGGAGGCCGCGGCCGAGCTGGAGGTCGACGTCGTGATCGCCCGCCCGCCGGATCCGCGCGTGGTCGGACCGGCCGCGTACGGCGACGCCTGGGCCCGCAGCCTCGTGGCGAACGGTCGCGGCGGCCTGATCGTGGTGACGTCCGAGCTGACCGAGGCGCAGGTCGCCTCGTTCGGGCGGGCCGGAATGCCGCTCGTCGTCATCGACCCGATCAACCTCGAGCGCAAGGACGTGGCGAGCGTCGGGGCGACGAACTGGGCGGGGGGTGTCTCGGCGACCGACCACCTGCTCTCGCTGGGCCACACCCGCATCGCGTTTGCCGGTGGGTGGCCGAAGTCCGCGTGCAACCGCGAGCGCGAGCACGGGTATCGGGCCGCGCTCGAGATCGCGGGCATCGACGTCGACGTCACCCTGATCAAGAACGAGTCCTTCACCTACGAGGCGGGCCTGCGCATGGGTCGGGCCCTGCTCGAACGCGACCAGCCTCCGACGGCGATCTTCGCCGGGTGCGACACGTCGGCCCTGGGGGTCATCGAGGCCGCGCGGCGACTGGGCGTGCGGGTTCCCCAGGACCTGAGCGTGGTGGGTTTCGACGACACCTCGCTCGCCCTGTGGTCCGCTCCCCAGCTGACCACCGTCCGCCAGCCGCTGGCCGACATGGGCCGCGTAGCCCTGCGTACCCTGCTCCAGTTCGCCCGCGGCGAGGCACCCGACTCCCATCACATCCAGCTCGCCACGACCCTGGTCGTCCGAGACTCCACCGCCCCGCCGGCGCAACGGCGCTGATCGCAGACGCGCCCGGGCGTCACGCGGGTGAACCGATTCGGAAACGCGGCTGTGGTTCAATCCGTCGCACCGGGCCGCACTCGAGCCCGCAAAGCGACAGGGGACTCGATCCATGCTCCGCAGCCGGTCATCTCGCATGCGCCTGACCTCGACCTTTGCGGTGGTCGCCCTGTTTGGGCTGGCCGCCTGCGGATCGGGGGGTGAGGCGTCCGGCGGGGGCTCGGCCAGCAAGACCCTCGTCGTGGACAACGTCTTCCAGCTCAAGACCATCGATCCGGCGCGGTGCTTCGAGGCGACCAGCTGCCTGCTCGTCAAGCAGGTCTACGAGACCGCGCTCAACTTCGACGGCGCGGACCTGGGCACGGTCGTGCCGGCGGTGACCGACTACGCGATGTCCAAGGACAACAAGGTCCTTACGCTGACCCTCGACGGTGCGCACACGTTCAGCTCCGGCAAGCCGGTGACCGTGGACGACATCGTTTTCTCCTACCAGCGCCTGCAGGGTCTCAAGGCGAACCCGGCCTTCTTCCTCGACGGCGTCACCGTGAAGAAGGTCGACGACAAGAGCCTGACGCTCACCAGCGCGGTGGCGAACCCGGCGCTCGTGAGCATCCTGCCCAACCCCTCGCTCGGCATCGTCGAGAAGGCCGTCGTGGAGCACAACGGCGGCACCCTCGACGCCGCGGACAAGTCCGAGGCCTACCTCAACAAGACCTCGGCCGGCTCCGGCGCGTACCAGCTGGACGAGGTGAACATGACCTCGCGCGTCACGCTCGCGCGCAACGCGAATTACTCCGGCCACAAGCCCGCGTTCGACCGCGTCGTCGTGCAGAACGTGAGCGCCTCCACCCAGAAGGTCAACGTCCAGGCCGGCTCGAGCCAGATCGCGCTGGACATCCCGTCCGACGAGGCCGCCGGCCTCGACGGCGGCACGACGCAGGTCGCCGAGGGCAAGTCCGCGACCACCGTGTTCGCGTGGTTCAACACCAACCCGAAGTTCGGCGGCGCGACGGCCGATCCGCAGTTCACCGCCGCCGTGCGGCACGCCATCAACTACGACGAGCTCGTGAAGATCACCGGGGCGGCGTCGAACCGGATCGCCGGCCTCGTGCCCGCCCAGTTCGCCGGCGCTCTGCCCGACGACGAGGCGGCGGGCTACGATCCCGCGGCGGCCAAGGTCGACCTCGCCAAGACCGGCTACCGGGGCGAGCCGGTGAAGTTCCTGCTCTCCAGCGACAGCGACGTGCTCGCCGCCGCGGCCCAGAAGATCCAGGCGGACCTGAAGAAGGTCGGCATCAACCTCCAGCTGTCCCCGATGCCCGGCGCGACCATGCTCGACACGTTCCGCGGCGGCAAGTTCCCCGCCGGCATCGCCAACTGGTACGCCGACTTCCCGGACGCCTCGGACTACCTCGTCTTCGCGCCGGGGCAGAACATCGCCAAGCGCGCGGCGTGGCTCGACGACGGCTCGAGCGCCAGCGCGACGGCGATCGCCCCGTTCGTCAAGGCCGCGACGTCGGCCGCGACCACGGGCGACCGCGCCGCCGCCTACCAGGAGCTCCAGCGTGAGCTGAACAAGACGGGCCCGTTCATCCCGCTCTACCAGCCGGGCGCGCAGATCGTCGCGGCGAAGGACCTGAGCGGCGTCGCCTACAACTCGATCTTCACGATCGACCTGACCGCGGTGAAGTGAGCTCCAGCGACACCCGGCGCCGGAGCGGGGGTGCGCGCCCCCTGCTCCGGTACGTCGCGGTGCGCTCGGCGATCAGCGTCCTGCTGCTGTGGGGCGTCACGCTGGTCACGTTCACCATGACGAACCTGGTGCCCGCCGACCCGGTCCAGGCCGTGCTCGGCGAGCAGGCGTCGAACAACCCGGCGATCGTCGAGGCCACCCGGCACCGCATGGGGCTCGACCAGCCGCTGCCGGTGCAGTACGGCCTGTACCTGCGGCGCCTGGTCCACCTCGACCTGGGCACGTCCGCGCAGACGCACAACCCGGTGCTGGTCGACCTCCAGTCGGCCTTCCCGGCGACCATGGAGCTGGCCACGTTCGTGCTGGTCCTCTCCGTGCTACTCGGGGTCGGGCTCGGGCTGGTCGCCGCGCTGCGGCACCAGCGGCTCGCGGACAAGGTGATCCGCGTCGGCAGCCTGATCGGGATCTCGCTGCCGACGTTCTGGCTGGCGACGCTCGCGTTCTACCTGTTCTTCTACAAGCTCGGCGCTCTGCCCGGTTCGGGGCGGCTGGACGCCCAGTTCTCCCCGCCACCGCACGTCACCGGCATGTACACCGTGGATGCGGCGATGGCGGGGCAGTGGGACGTGCTGGCCAACGCGCTGTGGCACCTCGTGCTGCCCGGCGGCGTGCTGACCCTGTACACGGTCGGGGTGCTGGTGCGGTTCTCCCGCTCGGCGATCCTCGAGGTCGCCGGCCAGGAGTATGTGCTCGCGGCCCGCGCCAAGGGGCTGCCGGGCCGGAGGGTCACCTTCGGCTACGTGCTGCGCGGCGCGCTGCTGCCCGTGCTCACCATGACCGGCCTGACGTTCGGGTCGTTGCTGTCCGGCTCGGTGCTCACCGAGAGCGTCTTCGCCTGGAACGGGATGGGCCAGTACGCGTATCGGGCGACCACGAGCCTTGACCTGCAGGCGGTCATGGGCGTCGGGATCGTGGTCGGGGCCGTCTTCATCGCCGCGAACTTCGTGGTCGACCTGCTGTACGGCGTGATCGACCCGAGGGTGAGGCTCGCATGACCCCCGAAACCCTGGCTCCGCCCGGCCGACGTCGGCTGCGCGTGCCGCCCGAGTGGCGTTCGCCGTTGACCGTGGTGGGAGCTGTCATCGTGCTCGCCTGGGTGCTGCTCGCGCTGCTCGCGCCCGTCGTCTCGCCGTCGGACCCGCTCGCGCAGGCCGGCCCGCGGCTGCAAGCGCCGAGCGCCGCGCACTGGTTCGGCACCGACACGATCGGCCGGGACGTGCTGTCCCGGGTGATCGCCGGCGCGCGGATCTCGCTGCCGGTCGCGCTGGTGATCGTGACGTGCTCGGTCGTGGTCGGCTCGACGCTGGGGGCCGTCGCCGGGTACTTCGGCCGCGGCGTCGACGAGGTGATCATGCGCGTGACGGACCTGGTGCTCGCCTTCCCGACGATCATTCTGGCCATGGTCATCGCCGCCGCGCTCGGGCCGAGCCTGGTCAACGCGGTGGTCGCGATGCTGCTGGTCAGCTGGCCGCAGTACGCCCGGGTGATGCGCTCGCTGGTGCTGGGAACCAAGAACAGCGACTTCGTGGTCGCCGGTCGGCTGCTCGGCGTCGGGCCGCTGACCTCGCTGCGGCGCGACATCGTGCCGAATGTGCTCTCGCCGATCCTGGTGCTGGCGACCCTCGAGCTCGGCGGGGCGATCCTGCTGCTGTCCGGGCTGTCCTTCCTCGGGCTCGGGGTGGTTCCGCCGACGGCCGAGTGGGGCTCGATGGTCTCCGAGGGCATGCACAACTTCTCGGCGTGGTGGATCTCCACCTTCCCGGGCCTCGCCGTGTTCAGCGTCGTGGTCGCGTTCAACTTCATCGGGGACGCGCTGCGGGACGCCCTCGATCCGCGTTCGCGTACCCGGCTCGGGGCGCAGGCGCTGTGAGCGACCCCGCGGGGCTGTCCATCGAGGACCTGACCCTGTCCATCGACGGGCGCAGCATCCTGGACGGCGTCGACCTGGAGGTCGCGCCGGGCCGGATCACCGGACTGGCGGGGGAGTCCGGCTCGGGGAAGACCCTCACCGGGATGTCGATCATCGGACTCCCACCGGAGCGCGCGGTGCTGGGCGGGGCGATCCGTTACGGCGGAGCGAACCTGCTCGAGCTGGGGGACAAGAAGCGCAACGCGCTGCGCGGCGCCCAGATCGCGATGGTGTTCCAGGACCCGGCGGCGAGCCTGCACCCGATGATGAGCATCGGCACGCAGCTCACCGACCACGTGCGCTATCACCTGCGCCTGAGCAGGTCCGGCGCGCGCGAGCGCCTGGTGGACCTGCTCAGGCAGGTGCGCGTGCCGGACCCCGAGGGCGCGCTGCGCAAGTACCCGCACCAGTTCAGCGGCGGGCAGTTGCAGCGCATCGCGATCGCGGGCGCTATCGCGTGCGAGCCGAAGGTGCTGGTCGCCGACGAGCCCACCACCGCGCTCGACGTCACGGTCCAGGCCGGCATACTGCACCTGCTCCGGGGTTTGTGCGACAACCTCGGCCTGACCATCGTGCTGATCACGCACGACCTCGGCGTGATGTCCGCGCTCGCCGACCAGATCGCGGTCATGCGCCACGGGAAGGTCGTCGAGTTCGGCAACCGCGCCGACGTCATCCAGCGTCCGGCGCATCCGTACACCCGGTCGCTGATCGACGCGCTGCCGGACCGTGTCGCTGCGGCGAGCCTCGCCGCGAAGGAGGTGGGCTGATCAATGCCCTCGGAGCTGGTGGACAAGGTGCTAGTGCCTGACGACGAGCTGGTCGTCGACAATGTGACTGTGACGTACAAGCAGGCGGGACGTGGGGTGCTCACCGCGGTCGACGACGTCTCGCTGACCGTCGGCGGCGGCGAGGTCGTCGGCCTGGTGGGGGAGTCCGGGTGCGGCAAGTCCACCCTCGCCAAGGTGATCTGCGGCCTGGTGCCGGCGGCCGCCGGGCAGGTGCGTTTCAGTGGGATGCGGGTCGGCCCGCTCGGGCTGCACCGGCGCCGCACGGAGCTGCTGCGCATCCAGCTGGTCTTCCAGAACCCGTACGCCTCGCTCAACCCGCGCCGCCGGATCGGCCAGCAGATCGAGGACGCCCGCGCGATCCACCCCGGCCAGGCCCCCTCGGTGGCCGAGCTGTTCGAGCAGGTGGAGCTCCCCGCGGATGCGGCCTCCGGGTACCCGTACCAGTTCTCCGGGGGGCAGCGCCAACGGATCGCCATCGCGCGTGCGGTGGCCACCGGGCCGCAGCTGCTCATCGGTGACGAGCCGATCGCGTCCCTGGACGCCTCGTTGCAGGCGAAGGTCGCCACCCTGATGCGCCGGGTCGCGCTCGAGGCCGGTGCGTCGTTGTTGTTCATCAGTCACGACCTGTCCGTGGTGCGGCTCATCGCGGACCGGGTGCTCGTGATGAACGCGGGCCGGGTCGTCGAGCAAGGACCCACGGCGCAGGTGTGGGACGACCCGCAGCAGGCGTACACGCGCCGCCTGCTCAATGCCATCCCGCTCGCCGACGGACTCGGCCGGCTGCCGGTGCTGGAGGCATGACCATGCCCGACGGCGGTTGGCCGGAGCTGCGCATCCCCGTCATCGACGGGCACAACGACCTCGCGTGGGAGCGGCGGACCCTGTTCGACTACTCCGTGGACGGGCTCGACCAGGAGACCGGCGTCGGGCACACCGACATTCCGCGGCTGCGCCGGGGCGGCGTCGCGGGGCAGTTCTGGTCGGCCTGGACGCACACCGACCTCGAGGGCGCCGAGGGGGTCCAGGCCACCCTGGAGCAGGTCGACTTCGTGTACCGGCTGGCGCGCCGCTACCGCGACGACCTCGCCCTCGCACGGACCGCCGACGACGTCCGGTCCGCGATGGCCAGGGGCCAGGTCGCCTCGCTGATCGGCATCGAGGGCGGGCACCAGATCAACGACTCCCCGGCGGTGCTGGACTCCCTCGCCCGCCTCGGGGTCCGCTACATGACCCTGACCTGGAACAGCACCACGAGCTGGGCGGACTCCGCGGCCGACGAGGCGCGCCACGACGGGCTCAACGAGCTCGGGCGCGAGATGGTCCTGCGGATGAATGCGATGGGCGTGATGGTGGACCTGTCCCATGTCTCGGTGGACACGATGCGCGACGCCCTGGACGTCAGCACCCTGCCGATCATGTTCAGCCACTCCTCGTGCGCGGCCCTGTCCCCGCACCCCCGCAACGTGCCCGACGACGTGCTGGCGCGCCTTGCGGTGAACGGCGGCGTGCAGATGGTGACGTTCGTGCCGTACTTCCTCTCGCCCGAGTTCGATGCCTGGTCCTCCTCGGACCGCACCGAACCCGCCCCACCGGTGACCGTGTACGACGTGGCGGACCACGTGGACCATGCGCGCGAGGTCGCCGGCGTCGATCACATCGGCCTGGGCGGCGACTTCGACGGCTGCGACGTGATGCCGGCCGGGCTGGAGGACGTCGCGGGCTACCCGCGGTTGTTCGGTGTCCTCGCCGCCCGCGGCTGGTCCGCGCCGGACCTGGAGAAGCTGGGCTACCGCAACGTGCTTCGGGTGCTGTCCGACAACGACCCGGCGTACGTCGACTTCGTGGGCTGACCGCGGACCTGGGCGGCGAACGCCCGCGCCAGCTCGCGGCATGCGCGCTGCGTGTCCGGCTCGTTGGCGGCAGCGGTGGCGGCCAGGGCATCGGAGTCGAAACCGCCGGCGGCCAGCGCCGCGGAGTCCCAGCGGGTCAGGCGCGCGGCGTCGACCTCGGGGTGGAACTGGACTCCCCAGACGCGGCTGCCGAGCCGGAACGCCTGGTTGCGGCAGGCGGCGCTGGATGCGAGGAGCGTGGCGCCCGGCGGCAGCGCCACGATCACGTCCCGATGGTTCTCGATCGCGTGGAACGACTCGGGCACGGCGCCGAACAGGCCGTCCTCGCGAGCGGCCGGGGTGCAGGTCAGCGCGGTCGAGCCGCGTTCCGGCGAGCCATGGTTCGCCCGGACGTCCCCGGCGTCGACCAGCGCGAGCAGCTGGGCGCCCAGGCAGATGCCGAGCGTGGGCAGGTCCGCGTCGATCGCCTCGCGGGCGAGGACCCGCTCGCGGGCGAGCCAGGGCGCGGCGGCGTCGTCGTCGGGCATCAGGCCGCCGCCGAGCAGGACGAGTCCCGCGTAGCCGTCGAGGTTCGCGGGCAGACCGTGGAGGCCCGGACGCACCTCGACGGTGAGGCCCTCGGCCTCGAACCAGGGGTGCAGCCGCCGCAGTCCGCTGTCCGGGTCGTTCTCCACGACGAGCAGTCGTGGCATCGATGGACGCTCGTTCATGGGCGTACCCCGCTTCGTCTCGGCCGAGAGCGGCCCAGGCTATCCAACCGGTGGTGCGCCGTGCAGGCGTGTCACGCCGAGTGCGGCAGGTGCCGGACCGCGGCGTCGTCGGCCTGGGCGGGTCGGGGCGCCGGGTGCTCCACCAGGGCCACCACCCGGCCGGACATGAACCGTGCGGTCCGGACCGCGGTGCCGCCGCGCGTGCTCTCGGTGACCTCCACGATGCCGCGACCGTGGGTGATCTCGACCCGCCGACCCGCGCGCGTCGCACTGATCTCGTAGGTGCGAGTCGTTCCGCCGGCGTCAACGACTATCTCGACGCGGTCGCCCTTCATCGTGTACCTCCCACCGTATGAACGTCGACGTGCCGTGGTCGATTCCACCGCCGATCGTCCTCGGCTACCGGCATCGGCTCGGCAACCGGCGTCGCCGTCGGCTACCGGCTCAGCGCGGCGGCTGGTGCGCAGCCCGCGGGATCTGCCGCTCCCGCCGACCTCCACTCGGCGAGCGTGCGCTCCGCGCGGCTGCGGCCGAGGTTCCACGCGACTAGGCCCCCGGACTCCTTCGCGTCGACGCTCGAGAGCAGGCACGACCGGTTCGGCTCGTCCAGCCGGTCGATCGCGGGCACGGCGTCGGCAGACAGGCCCCGCAGGTAGCTGACGTCGAGGGCGGAGTCGAACTCGGCGGTCGCGTTGTAGCGGACGATCTGCGCGTCCGGGTTCACCGCGGCCAGCGCGATCATGGCCACCGCCACGACCTGCACGACGGCGCGCGGCAGCCATCCCGCGCGCCAGCGCACGCCTGCGACGATCACCAGGACGAAGACCACGGCGAGCACCACCTCGACCAGGACGACGAACAGCCGAAGCCTGGTCAGGCCGTACGCGCCGATGTACAGGTCCATCCGGCGCAGCGCCGAGGCCACGACTCCCAGCGTGCCCAGGCACAGCGCGCCGAGCGCGGCGCGGGAGACCAGCCGCTCGCGCTCGGTCGTGCGCGGCGCCCGGCGGGCGGCGACGGCCACCACCGCCAGGGCGAGCGCTGTCGCGACCACGAGCTGTGCGAACCCCTGGCGGGCGTACTCCGCATAGGTCAGGTCCGCGGTCGCGAGCACGTACCGGCTCCCGCCGACCAGCGCGCTGACCTGCACGAGCACGAAGGCGAACACCATGGCGTCGAGGCCGAGCACGGGGAGCAGCCACTCACCGAGCCGCGCGGATCGTCCGGCCGGGACCCTGGCGTCCGACCACGCGGGAGGTGCCAGCGCCAGGTGGGCCAGGGTCGCCGCGGCGAGCGCCACCAGGGCGCCGACCACGACCTGGGCCGGGAGCAGGTTCAGGTGCACCGTGGGCAGGTAGCTGGCGAAGACCTTGTCGGCACTGGCGAACAGCAGACCGAAGACCGCGAGCAGCGCGATGGTCACCCCGACGCTGCGCAGCGCCAGGATCACCTGGGCGCGCCGCGGACCGACGAGCGTCCCCGCCCCGTGCGCGACCGATCGCGCCGCTCGGCCGCCGCCCGCCGCCCAGCTCACCGCGCTGAGCAGCACGGCGGGGGCGGACCGCGCAGATGTCGCAGCAACCGCGCCGGCCCCGGCCGCCGTCGCCACGCACAGCGCGACGACCCAGCCGGCGTCGCGCAGGGCGACCATCGCGAGCAGCGCCACGGACAGTGCAGCGGTGATGAGGTCCCCGACCGCGCGCCGGCGCAGCAGCGCGGGGACCGCGGGGATCCAGAGCAGCAGGCCGATGAGCGCCGCGCCGAGGCCGAGCCGATGGCCGACCAGCAGCGCTCCGGCCGTCACGCCCACCACCGCACAGGCCACCAGCACGCGGGGCGAGACCATCCGGGCATGCTCGCCCCAGAACGTCTTCAACGCGACGGTCAACGGTCCCGGGGGCCGGGTCGCCAGCGCGGTCGATCCCCCTCTGAACGCGGCACCGGGCGCGGGAGGCGGTGCCCACGCCGTCGGGCTCGGGGCGGCGGGCAGGACAGGCGCGGTGGCGGGCCGCCCTGGCGCGACGGGCGGGAGTGGCGCGACGGGCGGGACCGGCGCCGTGCTGGGCGGGACGGGCGCGGCGGGCGGGACGGGCGCCGTGCTGGGCGGGACGGGCCCCGTGCTGGGCGGGACGGGCGCGGCGGGCGGGACGGGCTCCGACGGGGAGGGTGACGCTGGCGGTGTCGCGCCGGGTGTGGTCATGAGCGTCACGTTAGGGAGCAAAGGGGAGCACTGTCCGGTGCGACGCCAGGAGGCGAGGTGCAGATTCTGTGCGCGAGCGTGCAGATCTGGTGCGCGATCGCGAGCGTTGGTGCAGGTCCCGGCGCTGGACGGCCGTCGTCGAACCGGGAGCTGTGGTCCGCTCCGAGCCGACGTGAGGACATCCCGGTGCTGCCGCACGCCGCCATCGCGCATGCCCAGTTCGAGACCATCCATCCGTCCTCGGACGGCAACGGTCGCACCGGGCGTGCTCTGGTCCACGCCCTGCTGCGCAGCCGAGCTGGGGATCTCGCACACGAACGCGATGAAAGGCATCGGTCGACTGGTTGAGATCGGCGCGCTGGCGGAGGTCGGCGGGCGGCGTCGATCCATCCTCTGGCAGGCGAGCGAGGTGCTCGACGCGCTTGACGGCTTCGCCACGCGTGCCGGCCGTCGCCGGCTCGGCGACACCGGCTGACGGTTTCGACATTGACACGCCGCAAGCGGGTAGTCGAGGTGCTCGGACTCGGCCCCAGCCGCGGACAGGCCAGAATGCCGGTGTGCTGCACCTGCGGATCTCCGTCCCGACCGACCTCAGCGACGGCATCGTCGAGGTGCTGTCCGACGACCCCGCGGTGAGCAGCCTTGCGAGGATCCGTGGCGCATCCATCCGGCCCGACGGCGACCTGGTGCACGCCGACGTCGCGAGGGAGGCCGCCGACGGCGTGATCGACCGGTTGCGCGCGCTCGGCGTGCACGAGGTCGGAACCCTCCAGGTCGAGCCCGTGCGCACCTGGGTGTCGCAGACCGGGTACGACGCCGAGCGGCACGCTCCCGGCAGCGGCGCCGACTCGGTGGTCTGGGCAGAGGTCACCCAGCAGGCGTATGGCGACTCGGAGCTGAACTGGACGTACGTCAGCTTCATGTCCCTCGCGACGCTGATCGCCGCGATCGCGATCGTGCTGGACTCCCAGATCCTGGTGATCGGGGCGATGGTGCTCGGCCCCGAGTTCGGCGCGGTCGCCGCTCTCGGCGTCGCCCTCGTCCGTCGACGGTTCCGCCTCTTGCGGCTCGCGTCCCGCACGTTGGTGATCGGCTTCGTGGTGGCGATCCTGGTGACCTGCGCCGCTGCGCTTCTCGCGCGGGCGCTGGGCTGGGTGACGCTCGACGACGTGTCCGGACCACGGCCCGGCACCGAGTTCATCTACCGGCCCGACAAGTGGTCTTTCATCGTCGCGGTGGTGGCGGCCGCGGCCGGCGTCCTGTCGCTCACCTCGGCGCGGGTCGGCGGCCTGTCGGGCGTGTTCATCTCGGTCACGACCGTGCCGGCCGCCGGGAACGTGGCGCTCGGGATCGCCTTCGGGCTCCGGGACGAGATCTGGGGCAGCTCGCTCCAACTCCTGGTCAACCTCTCCGGGATGGCCCTCGCCGGCTGGGTCACGCTACTGATCCAGCAAGCCGTCTGGGCGCGGGTGTCGGCGCGTCGCGCGAGGCTGGTGGCTCGACGGCGGCGCAACCGGTTTCAGCAGAGTCCGTGACCTTCTCCCTGGGGCTCGGCGGCCTCTGGACCAGCAGTCGCGTGTCGCGCCTGAGCTCGGGCTCGCCTGGAGGGCGGCGTCGACCAGCGCGGCAGGATCGGGCACTGGATACCGTCCGACCTGCCCCGCCGCGCACGCACCGCCCCGCCGCGCACGCACCGCCCCGCCCCGCCGCGCGCGGCCCGCGCGGCACCGGGCTGACAGGTCGTGCCCTGACGCGCCGCGGTGCTGCGTCGGGGCATCGTTCGGTGCAGCGAACCTGCTCAGGGGTACACGGTCTGTGCCGCGTCGCGGGAGGCGGTTCGGCGCCGTCGCCCAAGGCTCAGTGCAGCTCTCTGTGCAGCGAATCTGCCCCAGGGGTACACGTTCGCTGCACTGAGGGCTGCACTGACGTCGGTGTCGTTCCGGTGCGCGTTCATTTCGCCGCACGGGCGCGGTGTCAACGCCGGTTGAACACTGACTCCTCCTGTCGGGCGAGTTGATTCGAGGTCAGTGTTCACCCGGCGTCGACACACGGGCTGGGAGCGGCCGCTCCCGATCTCGAGGAGACGGCCGCGGCGGTCCACGGCCACCAGGAAGGCCCTCTCCATGGGGCCCACGTTCGGAGTGCATCGGTGTATCCAGGCGGGCTGCCGCCTGAGTCCGAGTCGAATGTCTCATTCGGGATGAAACGATCACAAACCTACGCAAATCATGAAGAACCGGTCATTACCACCAAAAGGGACACAGCGGGCTTCGCCGGCCCGGACAAGGGGGGTCGAGCCACGCGGCGAGCGAATCTGTGCCTGAGAGAACGGCATGCCGGCCGCGCTCACCGGAGCAACGCATCACTCGCGCACCGGCGCGAGGAGCGGGGGCGCACCAGAGCACCGGATCACTGGATCACTGGAGCGACGGAGCGACGGAGCGACGGAGCGACGGACCAAGGGAGCACCAGAGCGACGTCGCTCAGCGAGGACAACAACTCGCATCTCGCGGCGTGAACCCCGAGCTCCCGACCGCTCGAGTAGGTCGAGGTCGAGGTGCGGGTTGGGGTTCGTGTCGGGGATGCGACGCAGTTGAGGGTCGCGGCGTGCGGCGATCGGCATGCGGCGATCGGTCGTCGTCGTGATCGAACGCGCGGTCGCTGATCCTGGCGTCTCCGGAAGACCAGGTCTCCGGACGACGAGTTCTTCTCTTGAAAAGACGACGAGTTCTTCTCTTGAAAAGACGACGAGGCCCTCTCTTGAAAAGACGACGAGTCCCTCTCTTGAAGACGGCGCGGCCGCCGCGCGCCAATCCTGCCGAATCCGGGGCGGGCGGGTCAGGCGAGCGGCACCAGGTGCCGGGCGTCGATGTCCTTGACCTTGTTGACCCGCCGCGCGTACTTCTCGCCGCCGTCGGCGTCGCCGAGCCAGTCCGTGGCCATCCACACGCGGACGATCTCCAGCGCGATCGCCGAGCCGATGATCTTGCCGCCGAGGCACAGCACGTTCGTGTCCGAGTGCGACCTGGCGAGCTCGGCGCAGAACGGGTCCTGGCACACTGCCGCGTAGATCCCGGCGATCTTGTTCGCGATCATCGCGCTGCCGTAGCCGACGCCGTCGACGAAGATCCCGCGGTCGGCCTCACCCCGCGCGACCGCGAGCGCTGCCGGGTAGACGTGGTCGGGCAGGTCCGCCGGGTCGTCGGTGTCGGTGCCGAAGTCGGAGATCTCGTGGCCACCGGCGCGCAGCAGCACCTTGATCTCCTCCTTGAGAGACCGGCCGGCGTGGTCGCTCGCCATCGCGATGCGCATCGTGAGCCCCTTTCGTGGGTCACCGACAACCTAGCCGGACCTTCCTGGCCTCGCGCACATCGCCCGTGAACGTGCAGGTCAGTCACCCTTCGAAACAGATCCGGGCGCCGAATGCGCCAGCACGATGGCGCCCCGCCGTACGCCCCGCCGTACGCCCCGCCGTACGCCGCGCGCGACACCGATCCGCGACACCGATCAGCGGCGCATGAAATCGGTGCTTGTCCCGTCGAGGACGGCTACCCGCCGCGGCTTCCCGGTCGCGGGTTGCACGCCCCTCGGGCACGGCCGAGAGCGGTCGTGCCCGAGGACTGCTGCTAGTCCGCCTTGAGCTTGCCACCCTGGCCCCAGCTGTCGGCGGGAGTCTCCTGGATCCAGACCTGGACCTGCTCGGGCGCGATCTTGTAGCTGTCGACGAACGCGTCGGTGATGGCCTTGACCAGCGCCCGCTTGAGCGTGACGTCGCGGGGGCCCTGCAGGACGGTGACGATCGGCATGATGAATCCCTCGTTCGTAGCCCGGCGACTGGTTGCCGCCGGGGCAATTCCATCCGAGCCGGCGTCGGCGAACCAGACCGGATCGCGATGTGCAGCGATCACGATGACCAATCGTCGGCCGCGGCCTCGGCGCAGGCCCGCAACAGTGGGGCGAGCAATCGCGTCGTGGCTCCCGCCGGTACCGCCAGTGCGGTCGTCATGACCAGCCGGGGTGCGGCGAAGGGGCGAAAGACGACCCGGGTTGGGCGCAGCACGTGGGCGTGCGACGCGTAGAGCACGGTCCACGCGGTCGGTCCGGTGCCGATCGCCGCCAGCGTGTCCTGCAGCGTCTGTGATCGGGGGCCCAGGACCGGCTCGAAGCCGCTCCGGGCGCAAGCCGACATCACCAGGTCCACGAGCGGGGCGTTCAGGGTGCGCGAGACGAGCCGCCGGGGCACCGTGGCGAGCCGAGACAGCTCGACCTCGCCCGTGGCGGCCAGTGGATGGGACGCCGGCAGCACCGCCACCAGCGAGTCCCGCCAGACGGGGACCAGCTCGAGCCCGGGGGAGTCCTGGATACCGCGCACGAACGCCGCGTCGAGCTGGCCGGCCCGGACGCGCTCGAGCCGCACCCGGGTGGATGCGCTGTCCAGTTGAACGACCGCCGCCGGATTCGCGCGCCGCAGCGCTTCCAGGACGCCCTCCAGGCGAACCCCCAGGCCGGAACTGGTTCCCAGTCGGAGCCGGCTCGCACCCGGTCCCGCGTCGTCGGGTCCGGCCGCGGACGCCCGGGCACGCTGCAGGGCCACCAGGACCGCGCGCGCCTCGGGCAGGAACCGCTGACCCGCCTCGGTGAGCCGCACCGATCGGGCGGAGCGGTCGAACAGCTGCACCTCCAGCTCGCGCTCCAACCGGGCGACCTGCTGGCTCACGCCCGGTTGTCCCACGTCCAGCGCCTAGGCGGCCCGCCCGAAGTTCAGGTGCTCAGCGACCGCGACGAAGCACCTGAGCTGGCGTATCTCCATCGGACGATCCTCCCAGAGCACCGGGACGACCTCACGTGCTCCCCGGCGCCCCGCTCGCCTGCTCGAGGGCCCGGCTGCTCTTCGCGACGGCGGTACGCGCCGATCGGACGGCGGCTCTCGCGTCCCTCGTCTCGCCTCGGATGGTCGTGAGCGCAGCCGCGGCGTGCGCCTCGTGATGTTCGGCCTCGCTGAGCCGCGACCTTCCGCGCTCGAGAGCGGTGGCGAGCCTGCGCAGCTCCTTCTCGAGGCTCGCGACCTCCTCGCGCACCGTGCCTGTCATCCCCGACCATTCCTGGAGGCTCTGCTCGGCGTCGGCCTCGGCTTCCTGATCCGACCGCTCGCGCTCCTGCGCTGCTTGCAGGTCGGCCCGCGCACGGTCCAGCGCTTCCCGGGCCTTCGCCTGCGCAGCGGCGCGCGCCAGTTCTCGCTCGCGGTCCTGCCGAGCCGTGGCCGATTCCTTGGGCTCGACGAGCGTGAGCCTGCCTCGTCCGCTCGGTGTCGACCGCGCAGCGGTGGGCGCGCTCGGCCGGCCC
>NZ_DATCNW010000232.1:0-23250 GCF_036565025.1 Pengzhenrongella sp. | reverse complement strand
GCGGGGTGAGCGCGAGCGCGCTGCTGGCCCGGGCGGCGTCGGGCATCGGCGGGCTGCTCGGTGCCGCGCTGCGCAGCCTGCCGGGGGCGCCGCGCGCGCCCTGGGTGCGGGCCGCGCTCGCCGTCGGGCGCGACCTGGCCGTCCCGGTGACGCGGGTGCTCGCCGTCCGGCACCCCGACCGCGGCCCGCCGGCGTGCTGCGCTGCCTGATCGGCCCCGAACGCCCCCACCACACCGTGATCCGAGGAAGTAACCCATGCCCAGCAACACCCCGCGCGTGCCCAAGGCGCAGCAGCGCGACGCCGCCCGTCAGAAAGCCGCCGAGATGCGCGCCGTGCAGGAGAAGCGCGCCAGACGCACCCGCATCCTGTCCATCTCGGGGCTCGTCGTCGCCCTGGGGCTGCTCGCGTTCGTGATCGTGATGATCTTCGCCCAGCGGACGCCTGCCCCGGCCGCCCTGGACCCGAAGACACCGCTCAAGGGCGTGACAGCGCCGGCTACCGCGGTCACCAACGGTGGCATCCCCGTCGGCAAGGAGGGCGCCGCCGGGACCACGTCCGGCAAGACCGCTGCCGGCAAGACCGCGGCCACGGTCGCGGTCTACTACGACTACATGTGCCCGGTCTGCGGGAACTTCGAGAAGGCGAACGAGGCCCCGCTCGATGCGCTGGTGAAGTCCGGCGACATCACCCTGGAGTACCACCCCATCTCGATCCTGGACCGGCTCTCCCAGAACACGCAGTACTCCACGCGCTCCGCCCAGGCCGCGGCCTACGTCGCCGACGCGGACCCGAAGCACTTCGTCGCGTTCAGCGAGGCGCTGTACGCGAACCAGCCCACGGAGAACAGCACGGGCCTGTCCAACAAGGAGATCGAGGCGCTCGCGGTCAAGGCCGAGGTCCCGAAGGCCGTCGCCAACAAGCTCTTCGACAAGGGCGGCAAGTTCACGACCTGGGTCCAGGCGGCCACCAAGCAGGGCACCCTCGACGGCGTGTCCGGCACTCCCACTGTGTTCATCAACGGCACGAAGACGCCCGACAGCCTGAACCTGCTGGTCGCCGGCCCGCTCGAGGCGGCGATCAAGGCCGCGAACGGCTGACGCACCACCCCCGGGCGCTCGGTAGGCTGGGTCGGCATCGCCGGACCCGGTTCACCGGGCGCCCGCGGCGCGCCCGCCTCCTTAGCTCAGTTGGCCAGAGCACCTGTCTTGTAAACAGGGGGTCATCGGTTCGAATCCGATAGGAGGCTCTGTATATCCGCAGTTCAGGGGCTTGCTGGGGACCATTCTAGCAAGCCCCAGACGACGTTTTTCGGGCCGCGGGTACCTTTTCGGGAACGATCTCGCCGCGAACGGGACCGGACGTCGGCGTCCGGGAGCGGCGGTGTCGGGGCGTTCGGTGACTTCAACCGCCGACTGGTCGGACGGGCGCAGGGAGCGCGAGCGGTCTCGGCGCTGTCTTCGCCGAACGGCGACCCCAGCGGCGCCGCGGACCGGGACGCCACCACCGCCGAGGCCGGCAGGGACAGCTACCAGAGGTGCGCCGGAACGCTGCGGGGTCGAATGAGAGCCCGGTGCGGGGTCGTCTGACGGAGCACGTCCGGGTCGGCCAGGGGGCGCGGCGTAATTGGGGCACTCGCGCCCACGGCGGGGCGCTACGAGCAACTGCGCACGTGGGACGCGCGCTCGGTGAGTCGGTTGGTGCCCCCGTTCGGGGTTGACGCACGGCTACCCGTCGAGACCACCGGCCACGCCATTTTCGGGGTCCTCATCGTCGTCCTTGTCATCTCGGCCGCCATCGCACACCGGGCCGCCCTCAGCGTCCCTTCCCGCGGGACGGAAACCACCCGCTACCACCCATAGGCACGCCCGAGTCCAGGTTTCGCCATCCCGAGTCGCCCCCGGCAGCGTGATCGAGCGCTACACCCTCTGCGCCACCCCCACGTGCCGGTGCCACAGCGACCCACAAGCCCCGCACGGGCCGTACTTCCAGTACACCCGCAAGCTCGCCGGCAAGACCCTCACCCGACGGCTCAACGGTGACGAGGCCGAGCGCTACCGCGAATGGATCAGGAACTGCCGCAGACTTGACACTCGACCAGATGGACCAGATCTCACGCCGCGCGGCCGACCTCATCCTCAGCCGAACCTCCCAGGGCTCACGACCCACCCAGCGTCCCCGAACCACCAGACCCCAACCCTGAGTCAGTGAGGGCGCATATTGTCCCCGGGAATGCGGAACGTCCGGTCAGATCACCACAAACAACCACATACCGCCATCAATGCCTAAAGTCCGAGGCGGTGCCTCCATGCCCCGCTCGCTCATCGACTCGGCCGACCGACGGCGCCGGGTGCCGCCCGGGTGCCGCCCCGAACGACACCGCCAGCTCCGGTGCGGGACGAGATTGTGCGCAGATTCTGCCCCTTGACACTTCGACAGACAGGGCGCTACCTTCTCGACATCCCAAGTAACGCGCGTTAGTAACGCGCGACAGTCGAAAGGTCGACGATGACCCGCGAGACCGCGAGAGTCACGATGGGCGATGTCGCCTCCCAACTCGGACTAAGCCGGACCACGGTGTCGTTCGTGCTCAGCGGTCGGCCAGACGCAAACATCCCTCAGCCGACGCGTGACCGGGTGTGGGATGCCGTGCGCGAACTCGGGTATCGGCCGAACGCGGCCGCCACGTCCCTCGCCTCTCGACGCACCAATCTGATCGGCCTCGTGACCGAGATCGCGACCTCGCCGTTCGCCGGAGAGATCATCGCGGGAGCCCAAGCCAGGGCCTGGAACAAGGGCAAGCTGCTGCTCATCGTCAGTTCGGAAGGCGATACCGACATCGAGGACGCCGCCTTCGAGATGATGCTCGAGCGCCAGGTGGAAGGGATCCTCTACGCGACGACCTGGCACCGAGAGGTCCAGCTCCCCGCGAGCGCGCACGAGGTGCCGACGGTCCTCGTCAACTGCTTCGATGCCCGGGGGGACTACCCGTCGTTCGTGCCCGACGAGGTCGAGGGCGGTCGCCTGGCGACCGAGCACCTGATTGCGGCCGGCCACCGTCGCGTGGCCTTCATCAATCTCGACCAAGACATCCCGGCAGCGATCGGTCGACGTGCCGGCTACGAGCGCGCGCTCGAGGAAGCCGGCGTCGAGGTCGACCCGACGCTCGTGGTCTCGGGGCATGCGACCGCGGACGGCGGCTACGACCGCGCACGTGAGCTCCTGAACCTGCCTCACCCACCCACGGCGATCTTCTGCGGCAACGACCGCATGGCGATGGGTGCGTATGACGCCGTCAAGGAGCGGGGCATGCGCATCCCCCAGGATGTCGCGCTGGTCGGCTTCGACAACCAGGAGATTATCGCCGGCTACCTGCGTCCCAAGCTGACCACCGTCGCCCTGCCGTTCCAGGAGATGGGCGCCCGCGCCGTCGACCTGCTCACCGCGAACCCGACCGCCACCTTTCCATCGCCCGTCGGCGTCCAGATCGCGTGCCCGCTCGTTCAGCGGGCATCCGTCTGACCGGCGGTGCACGGAGCACCGAGCGTTACCTCACGTTCAACGAAGAAGAGAGGCCTTACTCGCATGAACCTCCGACGTACCAAGCGCTGGACCGCGCTGACCGCACTCGTCGCGGTCGTTACGCTCGCCCTGACCGGCTGCGCCGTGACCTACCAGGAGTCCGACGACGGCCACTGGGTGCGCTCGCGGGTACGCCCGCAGGACGACACCCCACTCACGAGACACCGGTGAACCGGGTGACCGCGCAGGTGGAGGACCACCTGGGGGCCCCGGCCTCGACGCGTGGCGTCGACCTTTCGATCGCGACGTGGGAGGACCCGCAACGTCCCGGGTACCACCTCGTCCCGCCGGGAGGGTGGCTCAACGATCCCAACGGCATGGCCCGTTGGGACGGGACCTTCCACCTGTTCTACCAGTACAACCCGCACGCGCCGGTCCACTCCCTCATCCACTGGGGCCACGTCACGAGCACCGATCTGGTGCGCTGGCGCGACGAACCCGTTGCCCTCGTCCCCTCCGAGGGGCCCGACGCCGAGGGGTGCTGGTCGGGGGTGCTCGTGGACGACGGCGGCGTTCCCACGCTCGTGTACTCGGGGCACAGCGGAGAATACGAGGTCGCGTGCCTCGCCACCGGCTCACCCGACCTGCGCACGTGGACCAAGGACCCCGCCAACCCCGTGGTGGCCGGCCCGCCCGAGGGCGTGGACGCCACGGCCTTCCGGGATCACGGCGTGTGGCTCGAAGACGGCAGGTGGCACCAGGTCATCGGGTCCGGGATCCGCGGGGTGGGCGGCGCCCCCCTGCATTACACGTCCGCCGACCTACGCGAGTGGACGTACACGGGGCCGCTCGTCGTCGGAGACGCCTCGAGCACCGAGCCCGTGTGGACGGGCACGATGTGGGAGTGCGTCGACCTGTTCACGCTCGACGGCACAGATGTCGTCGTCTTCTCGGCCTGGGACGACGGGGTCACGCTGTACCCGGTCTACCTCACCGGCCGTCGCGACGGCTCAACGTTCGTCCCGGACGGTCCCGCGCGCCATCTCGACTACGGGCTCCGGCATTTCTACGCCCCGCAGTCCGTGCAGGACGACGACGGACGACGCATCATGTTCGCCTGGTTGCAGGAGGCCCGCGGTGACGCCGCGACGGCTGCTGCAGGCTGGTCCGGTGCCATGTCGCTGCCTCGCGAGGTGACCCTCGACAGCAGCGGCGCGCTCTCGCTCGCGCCCGCCACGGAGGTCGCGACGCTACGCGGCGCGCGCCTACACGCGGGACCCGTCGACGGCTCCACCTCGGGGCGGGCCCCGTGCTGGCTCGAACACGTGGCAGGAGACCAGCTCGACCTGGTGCTCGACATCCACCTTCCCGTCGGTGCCCGGCTCGAGCTCGGTGTGCGGGCGACATCTGACGGCGTGGAGCAGACGGTCGTCACGCTCGAGCGCGAGACCGCGGAGCCGGTGGCTCGTCTCCGGCTGGACCGGTCTCGCTCGAGCCTGGATCCCGACGTGGATGCGGTCGGTCTCGGTGGTGACGTACCGCTCGACGCCGACGGACGAGTGGACCTACGGGTGCTCGTGGACCACTCGGCGCTCGAGATCTTCGCTGGTGGCAGGCCCTTGACCGCGCGCCTCTACCCGACGCGGCCGGACGCCGTCGGGACCTGGGTGCGCACGTGCGCCGGTCCGGCGGCCGGACCGAACACAGCGGCCCCGTCCTGCTCGCTGGAAGCGTGGCGGATGGAGAGCATCTGGAACGGCCCGCGGCCTCTCTGGCCGGAGCCGTGACCCAGGGCGGCACGAGCGGACTGGACTCCTACGCGCCGGTTGTTGACGCAATGGTGGGTCCGCTCGGCTGACCGCAGCGCCGAACTCCTCGGCCCGCCATGCACCGACGGCCAGGGCGTATACCGCGCGCGCCGTCGCGCTGGGATCTGCGAAGCGGGTGTCTTGCTCAAGCAGACCCACTCGGCCCGTCACCGTGACGCTGCCAGCGTTGGGACGCAATCGCCCAGCAAGGACCTGAAGCAGGGTCGACTTGCCGCTGCCGTTGCCCCGTCGACGAGCAGTCGGCTCCCTTTGCCGAGTGAGAGCGCATCGAGCGTCAAGCGGTCGGTCACGTGCAGACCGCTGACCTCCACCGCACTGCCTGAGTCTGTCAGCGTCGCCCGCATGTGCAGCGGGTCCGACGGTCGTGGCACAGCCTCACGCTCGGCGACCTCGAGCCGGCGCTCCGCGTCGTGGATCCGACGGGCGACCGTGCGATCAACGCGCGCGCCCTTGAACTTCGTGACGAACGTGTCGTTGTCACGCGGCCCGCGCCCAGGTGCTACGTCGCGGTGGTTCACACGAGTTGCGGCCCGAAGCCTGGCAAGTTCGATCTGTTGCTCCTCGTAGGCCTGCTGCCATCGAGCCCGAGCCGAGGCCTTGACCCGCAGGTAGTCGGTGAAGCCCCCAGAGAAGCGGTTGCCTCCCTCGCCGTCCGTCCCGAGCGCAGCTGGGTCGAGGTCGACCAAGTGGGTACAGACGCGGTCGAGGAAGACTCGGTCATGGCTCGCCACAACGATGACCCCAGGCAGGTCGATGCACATCTGCTCCACGAGATCGACGGCCGTGTCATCGAGGTGGTTGGTTGGCTCGTCGAGCAGCAGGCACCCTGGCCTGCGGGTCAGAACGGCAGCCATCGCGACCCTGCTGCGTTCACCACCGCACAGGGTCTCGACGTTGCGTGTGCGGTCGAAATGAACGACACCCAGACGTTCGGCTGCGAGGTCGGCGCGCCGGTCGGCGTCCCAGGCGTCGTGGTCCTCAGCCCAGGCCAGCGCATCGATGTATGGCTGCGCGTGGCCGCCTGGTGCGAGGGCAGTTCCGAGCCGCTCAACACAGCGGACTGCCTCGTGCAACGGAGCCAGTGCCTGGTCAAGGACGGCGCCCACGGTCGCGCCGGGCGCGAAGACCGGCTCCTGCGGACTCGGTATCGCAGATGTCGATCCCTTGGGGCTTCAGGATCTTCTCGATGACTCCGCTCACTACGGCCTGCTCGTACGGGTTGAGTTTCTCCGAACCACGCCTCGAACGGGGAGCGCCCAGTCTTCGCGTGAACCCAGTAGTCGACAGTCCACTGGACTGGTTGGTCGCTTGTCCGCTCAACCTCGCCGTGGGGTGCCGTTGGTGTGGTTATCACCCTGACTGGGGTACCACTTTTCCCGCTCTTGGTGGCACTATGAAGGGCGGTCAGGAAGAGGCCTCAAGAGACTCTTCTGGGGTGCAGCATGTCTCTCGACCACGGGTTCCGCATCGACGTCACGAGCACGGACATCCGGCTGGCGAAAGCCCGGTGGCTGGCGGCCTGGATCTCCGACGCTTCCAACGAGAGCGTCTCGGATCTCTGCGAGGAGTACGCGCAGCTGGCCATGGCCAAGCCGATCGCGGACGAGGTCCGCCGCCCGAAGCTACGGCTGGTCAAGGGCTAGATCCAGGTTTCAGAGCGCCGACCGCGCCGGGCCCTCGACCGGTCCGAGCTCGGGCCGTTTCGGCAGCCGCAGGTCCCCGCTCGACCGGCCGCGGAACCGGCGCGTGGCCCAGGGGTAGAGGTACTCGCGCACCCACGCGGCGTCGGCCATCGCCCGCTCGAGCCTCGGCACCGGGGGGAGCGGGATGAGCGGGTCGTCCCACGCCGCGTCGTCGGGCGCGAGGCCCAGGGCGACCAGGGCGGCCTGCGCCACCCGGGCGTGGCCCTCGCTGGTCAGGTGGATCCGGTCGTCGGACCACATGCGGACGTCGCGCAGCGAGTGCATCCCCCACAGGTCCAGCACGTGTGCACCGTGTCGGCGGGCGATCGACCAGACGTGGGAGTTGTAGACCCCGACGCGGTTGCGGGTGTGGCGCACGAGCGTGCTGTCGGAGGAGTCCATGCCGGTGGAGAGCAGCACGTCGGTCCCGCGGGCGCGCAGCCGCACGACGGCGGCCTCGAGGCCTCGCGCGAGCTTGTCGACGTCCGCCGTCGCGCGCAGGATGTCGTTCCCGCCGCCGATGAGGGAGACGAGATCCGGTTCCAACCCGAACGCGGTGGGCAGCTGTTCGAGCAGGATCGGCCGCAGCAGCTTGCCGCGGATGGCGAGATTCGCGTACTCGAGCGGCGCCTCGCCGGCCTCCGTGCGCCGGCTGGAGATCCGCGCCGCGAGGATGTCCGCCCAGCCGCGGCAGCGGGCCTCGTCGTCGGGGTCGAGGTCCCAGAGGCCTTCGGTGAACGAGTCGCCGATGGCCACGTAGCGGGTCCAGCGCGGGACCTCGTCGGGGCCGGTGTCGGTCATCGGCTCAGTCTGGACCTCACTGCCCGGGCGCGCGCGGGGATGCCGGCGGGGACATGGGCACCGACGCGGGCAGAGTGAAGTCGATCGGTTCGGCGCCCTGCGCGACCAGCAGGGCATTGACCCTGGAGAACGGCCGCGAACCGAAGAATCCCAATCGCGCGGACAACGGGCTCGGGTGCGGGCCGGCCACGACCGGCGTGCTGCCGAGCCCGGGCGCGACGGACTGCGCGTCCTTGCCCCACAGCACGGCCACGAGCGGGCCGCCGCGCTCGACGAGCGCCGCGATCGCGCGGTCCGTCACGGCCTCCCACCCCCGGCGGCGGTGCGAGCCCGCGAGGGTCGGCTGCACGGTCAGTACCCGGTTCAGCAGCATGACGCCGCGGTCCGCCCAGGGGGACAGGTCACCCGTGGCCGGTGTCGGGGCGCCGACGTCGGCGGAGAGCTCGGTGAAGATGTTCGCCAGCGAGCGCGGCAGCGGGCGCACGTCGGGTCGTACCGAGAACGCGAGTCCCATTGCGTGACCCGGGATCGGGTACGGGTCCTGCCCGAGGATGAGCACCCGCACGTCCGCGAGGGGTCGCGTGAACGCCCGCAGCACGCTGTCCGCAGCCGGAAAGTAGCCGCGCCCGGCGACCGTCTCCGCATCCAGGAACGCGTCCAGGGCGGTGAGCTGGGCCGTGACCGGTTCGAGCGCTCGCGCCCAGTCCGGTGCGACGAGGTCGGCGAGCGGCGTGAGGGGCATGAAGGGTGAGGCTACCGATCTTCGGTGCGGACCACGGGCCGGCGGGCTCGTGGGCTGTTCGTGGACCAATGGGTGGACAACTCGGCCGAAACGCCCGGCGCGGCACGCCGCGAGGAATGACACGGGTGTTGTTCGCCTCTACGATGGCCGCAGCGAACAAGCGCAGGACGCGAGGCACGACGAGTGGAGGAGGACGGATGGAATCCAGGTCGACCGCGGTGCGGGAGCACGCGGACGCAGGGCTCGAATCGGACCTCTCGGAGCGTGACCAGCAGGTTCTGGCGTTCGAGCGGCAGTGGTGGAAGTACGCCGGCGCCAAGGAGCAGGCGGTCCGTGAGCTCTTCGACATGTCCGCCACGAGGTACTACCAGGTCCTCAACGCACTGATCGACTCCCCCTCCGCCCTCGCGCACGATCCGATGCTGGTCAAGCGGCTGCGGCGCATGCGCGCCTCGCGTCAGCGGGCCCGCACGGCACGTCGCCTCGGCGTCGACTCCTGACTTCACTGCTGGACCGGCTAGCCTGTCCGCCGTGATCAAGGCCCAGTACAACCACCCCGAGGATGAGTTCGACGCCGTCGAGCCCGGCACCGTCCCGCGTGGTGTGCACCGGGCGCCGATCTCCCGGTGGCGCCGGGCCTGGCCCTTCCTTGTGGTGATCATCCTGTTCCCCGTGCTCGCGTTCGGCGCCGTGAACTACTGGTCCGATGTGCGCGACGCTGCGCCGACCGCATCGGCATCGCCCTCGGTCGCCGCGACGAAGGCGGCGACGCCCGCCGCGACGCCGTCCGCCACGCCGACCCCGGCGGGTGCTCCCGAGCTCGGCACGCCGGTGGTCGTGTTCAACGCGACGACCAAGAGCGGCCTCGCCGCGTCCGCCGCGAAGAAGCTCACCGACGCGGGGTGGACGGCGGCCAAGCCGCAGGACTACACCGGCGGCGCGCTGAACGCCTCGACGGTCCGCTACTCCTCATCCGATCTCGAGGCCACGGCCCGCGCGGCCGGCGCCGCGCTCGGGATCACCAATGTCGCGAAGACCGACGGCGTGGACGGCGTCGAGATCGTCCTGGAGGACGACTACACGCCCTGACGATCCAGCTGCGCGACGGCGAGCACGACGCACGCCGAGCTCCACGAGAGCGGGGCGACGGCGGCCGGCGAGCCGTCCGGGAGCACCTTCTCCGGGATCGCGCCCGACGGCGTGCGGTGCGCGTCGATCCAGGTGAGCCAGGTCTCGGCCGCTTCGGTGTCCCCCGCGCGGGCGGCGGTCAGGCCGTACAGGGACGTCTGCGGCGTCCAGGAGATGCCGTCCTGCTTCCAGCCCGCGCCGGGTGCGAGGCCGCCGGCCGGACGGGCCATCTCGCGTGCCGAGCTGCGCCATGCGGTGAGCGATCCGGGCAGCGCCCGGGGCTGGAAGGGCGGCAGCAGGAACGCGCTCGCGGCGTCCGGGGTGCGGCCGTCGGTGTACCGCGCGAACCGCGGGCCGAACTCGCGTGAGATCGCGGTGCGCAGCTCGCTCGCGCGGTCGGCGGCGCGATCGGCCGACGCCGGCTCGTCCAGCTCGCGATACAGCCGCGCCGCCGCTTCGAGCCCGCTCAGCAGCGGCGCCGCGGTCCCGAGCGTCACCCGGGACTCGCCGACCTCCCAGAAGTCGGCCGACGCGGCCGGCAGCGTGCCGTCGCGGTCGGTGAGGTTGAGGATGTGCCGGGTCGAGCGGTCGATCATCGGGCGCAGGCGCTCCGCGGCGTCCTCGCGGGCGCCGGCGTCGTCGATCTCGCTCAGCACGGTGTGCGTCGCCCACAGCGCCCAGCCGGTGCCGTCGGCCTGGATGCCGCGGTCGTCCGGCGGACCGGACCCGTCGGGCAGGTAGCGCGCCTCGAACGAGCCGTTGCGGTGCTGCACGCCCTGCAGGAACGACAGGATCTCCAGGGCCTCGTCGGTGTGTCCGGTGGTGGCCATCGCGACGGCGACGAACGAGGAGTCCCGTGGCCAGACGTAGCGCCACCGGGAGGACCAGCCCGCGACGGACGCGCCGTCGTCGAGCAGGAGCGCGCGCATGTCGAGCAGCGCGGCGGTGGCCATGTCCTCGTAGGGGCCGCCCTTGCCCGGCACGGTGCCTGCGGCGAGCCACTCGCGGGACTCCTTGGCGAGCTCTCGCGCGGTGGCGAGCGCGGCGGGATCGCTCGGCCCCGGATCGAGCACCCGGCTGCCCGGGAGGTACTTCGGGGTCGATCCGGCCCGGATCAGCCGCGGGGACCTCGAGGCGCCGCGCGAGACCCCGTTGGAGTACAGCCGGATGTTCTCGGGCTTGTTCGCGTTCGCGAGCGGTGAGCGGGGATCGGTCAGCAGAAAGGGAGCGGCGACCATGGTCAGCGTGACGACGGCGGTCACCGCGCGTCGTGTCCAGCGGGCCGCGGGCGTCCGCTCGCCGAGCGGATGGTCGCGGCCCGGCTGCGGGGCCGGGTTCTCCGACGGCTCCGAGGGGCCCGACGGGACCGAAGGCGGCAGCGGCAAAGAGGCGTCTCGGGTCAAAGCGGGCATCGGGCAGAGTACCCGGGGCGTCCACCAGGAGCGAAAACCGGTACCGGAATCCGGGCGATCGAGCGTCGGGCCTTGCACTCTCGGGGGTCGAGTGCTAACCATTGGGGTTAGCACTCTCGGTACGAGAGTGACAGAATCAGCGGGCCGACCGGTGAGGTGCGCGCCAGTGACGGGACATGACCGTCGCTACGCGGGCCGTCCGTCGCGGGCATCAGCCGGCCCACCCCAGCACTGCGGGAGGAACACACACCGATGGCCAAGATCATTGCCTTCGACGAGGAGGCACGCCGCGGCATGGAGCGGGGCATGAATGCCCTCGCCGACGCCGTCAAGGTCACGCTCGGGCCGAAGGGCCGCAACGTCGTGCTCGAGAAGAAGTGGGGCGCGCCCACCATCACGAACGATGGTGTGAGCATCGCCAAGGAAATCGAGCTGGAGGACCCGCTCGAGAAGATCGGGGCCGAGCTCGTCAAGGAGGTCGCCAAGAAGACCGACGACGTCGCTGGCGACGGAACCACCACCGCCACCGTGCTCGCCCAGGCGCTCGTGCGCGAGGGCCTGCGCAACGTCGCCGCCGGCGCCAACCCGATCGCGCTCAAGCGCGGGATCGAGAAGGCCGTCGAGGCCGTCACCGCGCAGCTGCTCAAGGCTGCCAAGGAGATCGAGACCAAGGAAGAGATCGCCGCGACTGCGGGCATCTCGGCCGGGGACTCCTCCATCGGTGACCTCATCGCCGAGGCGATGGACAAGGTCGGCAAGGAAGGCGTCATCACGGTCGAGGAGTCCAACGCTCTCGGCCTCGAGCTCGAGCTGACCGAGGGGATGCGCTTCGACAAGGGCTACCTCGCCGGTTACTTCGTGACCGACCCG
Organism: Pengzhenrongella sp.; assembly: GCF_036565025.1. Classification (NCBI taxonomy): domain Bacteria; kingdom Bacillati; phylum Actinomycetota; class Actinomycetes; order Micrococcales; genus Pengzhenrongella; species Pengzhenrongella sp. Next base: position 11,266 of record NZ_DATCNW010000232.1, on the reverse strand, counting down.
GACCGCCAGGAAGCCGTCCTGGAAGACGCGTACGTCCTGCTTGTCGAGTCGAAGATCTCGTCGGTCAAGGACCTGCTGCCACTGCTGGAGAAGGTCATCCAGTCCGGCAAGCCGCTGGTCATCATCGCCGAGGACGTCGACGGTGAGGCCCTGGCCACGCTCGTCGTGAACAAGATCCGCGGGACGTTCCGCTCGGTCGCCGTCAAGGCGCCCGGCTTCGGCGATCGCCGCAAGGCGATGCTGCAGGACATGGCCATCCTCACGGGTGCCCAGGTCGTCTCCGAGACCGTCGGTCTCAAGCTCGACACGGTTGGCCTCGAGGTCCTCGGGACGGTCCGCAAGGCCGTCGTGACCAAGGACGAGACCACCCTCATCGAGGGTGGCGGCGAGGCCGACCAGATCGCCGGTCGCGTCAGCCAGATCCGCGCCGAGATCGAGAACTCGGACTCGGACTACGACCGCGAGAAGCTCCAGGAGCGCCTCGCCAAGCTGGCCGGTGGCGTCGCCGTCATCAAGGCCGGTGCGGCAACCGAGGTTGAGCTCAAGGAGCGCAAGCACCGCATCGAGGACGCCGTTCGCAACGCGAAGGCCGCCGTCGAAGAGGGCATCGTCGCCGGTGGTGGCGTCGCGCTCATCCAGGCGGGCAAGCTCGCGTTCGCCGACCTCGTGCTCGAGGGCGACGAGGCAACCGGTGCTCGCATCGTGCAGCTCGCGATCGACGCACCGCTCAAGCAGATCGCGATCAACGCCGGCCTCGAGGGCGGCGTCGTGGCGGAGAAGGTCCGCAACCTCCCCAACGGTCACGGCCTGAACGCCGCGACCGGGGTGTACGAGGACCTGCTCGCGGCCGGGGTCAACGACCCGGTCAAGGTCACGCGCTCGGCGCTGCAGAACGCGGCGTCCATCGCCGCGCTCTTCCTCACCACCGAGGCAGTCATCGCCGAGAAGCCCGAGCGCCACGCCCCCTCGCAGGGTGGCGGCGGCGACGGCGGCATGGGCGGCATGGACTTCTGATCGAACGCTGATCAGGGGTACCTACCCCAGCACGACGACGGCGGGCCGGTCACCTTCGGGTGCCCGGCCCGCCGTTTGTGCGTCACGTGGCGCACTCAGCGTGGTTGCGTCGCTGGTTGCCTCGCTGGTTGCAGCGAATGGGCGCCAGGGGGATGTTGCGCAATCCCGTCCGAGCTCAGATCTGAACCGAGTCCGTTCGCCTCACCCCGAACGGATCGATCCCCTGATTCGCCGACCGCGAGATGCGAGTCGTTTGTCGCCGTCGCCGCGATCCGCACAACAACAACCCGCATCTCGGGGCTCAGAACTGGCCCGGACCGGACTCTGCAGCACTCGTATCCCCACCGGAGGGGTTTGGTCCGAATTTGGTCAAGAGAAGGTCAATTCTCGACCGAACCCGCCGGGAAATCCGCCAGAGCCTGCTCGACTGAGCTCGCCCGCCCTCACAAGAGCCTGGGGGTATGGCTGGGTGGGTCGAACGTGCACCCCAGGTGCACGTTCGACACACCCAGCAATACACCCAGCCCCGGATTCGACCCTCGCGCTGACAGGCGACGAAGCTCCGCCAACTCGGAGGTCTGCGACGGCGACGGCGACCGGCGGGACCGCAACAACCGATGCGGACCGGAGGATCGAACCTCGGGCAAGTTCGACGGATTGCGTAACACGCCCCAGGGCGCGCGTTCGCTGCAACCAGCGATGCAATCAGGCCGCCCCTGCTGCGTCCAGCCACCCCAAACCCGCAACGTCCGAGCGTTTCGGTTGGTCGGCTCGGGATGGGGCGGGCGCGCGACGGCCGGCTGGGGGGCTAGTGGTGGTTGCGGTCGCGGGCTCGGATGCGCAGGCCCGAGGCGCGCAGGCGGCGGATGAGCTCGCGGGTGCCGACCGGCTCGGCGCCGAGCGTGACGAGGCGTTCGTGCATCTCGTCGGGCACGTCGTAGTGGTCCTGGTCGAAGCCGCGTTCGGGGATGCCGGCGTTCAGCGCGAACGCGTGCAGCTCCTCGAGCGAGGTGTCGCTGACCAGATGGCTCCAGAGTCGTCCGTGCCTGGGCCAGAGCGGGGGATCGACAAGGACGGTCATCGCTTGAGGCTAGCCCGATCGCCGCGGGCGAGGCCTACGGTGGGCAGATGGACGCGGGGCGGCCGCAGCGGATGCACGAGACGCTCGCAGCACGCCGACTGCGGGGCGGGGCCGCACGGCGCGCCCGCACGACGGCGGTGTTGGCCGCCATAGCGCTGGTTGCCGCCGGGGCGCTCGCCGGCTGCGGCCCGGACGCCTCGACCGACCGCCCCGCGCGTCCGACGACGACGCCCGGGCCAGCAGGAGCGCCCGGTGCGTCTGGCGCGCCCGTCGTCGCCGGGGCGACGCCGTCGGCCGGGACGACTCAGCCGGCCGGGCGTTCCGGCACTCCTGCTGCACGGCCGGGCCGACTCCCTCGTGCCCGTGAAGTTCACGACCGAGTTCGCCGCGGCGCTCCGGTCGGGCGGGCACCAGGTCACCGTGGACCTGGTGCGGGGGGTCGACCACTCGGGGATCTACCGCACGGACGTCGCTGCGCACCGGCTCATCGACTGGATCAACGCGCTGCCGTGAGGTGGGCGGGCCCCGCCTGGGGTCGAGGAACATCCGTGTCGGATCGTGCGGCGATCACTTCTCGGAGATCCCGCCGACCATGCCACTGATGAAGCGGCGCTGGAGGAAGAAGTACAGGATGACGATGGGCAGAGCGACGATGACGCCGCCGGCGGAGAGCAGCGAGTAATCCGTCAGATGTGCACCCTTGAAGAACGCTAGTCCGAGCGGCGCGGTGCGTTTGCTATCGTCGACAATCATGACCAGGGGAATGAGGAACTCGTTCCAGGTCCACATGGCGACGAGCACGCACATCGTCATGATCGCGGGTATCGATGGGGGCACGATGATCTGCCAGAGCAGCCGGAAATCTGTTGCCCCATCGACGCGGGCTGCCTCGATGATGTCGCTCGGGAAGGCGCGGAACTGTGTGCGGATCCAGAACACACCGAAGGCCACCGACTGTGCCGTCTGGGGCAGGATCAAACCTTCGTAGGTGTCGGTGAGTCCGATGCTGCGCAGGTTGAAGTAGAGCGGAATAATGAATGCCTCAGCGGGGAGCAGGAGCCCGCCGAGAAGGATGAAGAAGATCGCGCTCGAGCCGAAGAAATCCAGTCGCGCAAACGCGAACCCCGCGAGGACGCTGAGCACCACTGTGAGGATGACGACGGAGATGGTCACGAGGATGCTCGAGAACATATAGGTCGCGAAGTGTCCCTGGGTCCAGGCTGCGGTGTAGTTGCCGAGGTCGATGGTCGTGGGAATGTGGAATCCGCCGTCGTTCGTCTTCGGGGGAAGCACGGAGGAGAACAGCACCCCGACGAGGGGCAGGAGCGCGAAGAGCGCGAAGAACGACAGGATGACGTAGTTGACGCCTTTTTCGCGGCGAGAGATTCTCATGAGACGTCCTTCGGCTGCAGCTTGTTGATCGCCGCGGTCACCAGCATGATGACGATGGTGAGCACGACGGCGACGGCGGCAGCGGAGCCGACCTGCCCGGTGTTGAACGCACGGTTGTACGCCTCGTATGCCGGCACCGCAGTGCTGTTTCCGGGGCCGCCTCGGGTGGTGATGTAGACGAGGTCGAAGGTTTTCAGCGCGGAGACGACGGTGAGGGTCAACGCGACAGCAACTTGGCCGCGCAGGGCCGGCAGGGTGATTCCGAAGAACTCACGGATGGGCCCGGCGCCGTCCAGTCGTGCGGCCTCGAACAGTTCCGGTGGGATGTTTCCCACGCCGCTGACGAAGAGGACCACACAGAGACCGATGTTCAACCAGGTGCCGACGAAGCCGATCGCGATGAGCGCGGTCCCGTAGTCACCGAGCCAGACGCGCGCCAGGTTATCCAGACCAACACCGCGAAGGAGTTCGTTGAGGAGCCCGGACGGGGAGTAGATGGAGACCCAGATGGTCGCCACCACGACGGAGGCGATCACCTGGGGAAGGAACAGGACCGTGCGGAAGAACGACATCCCGCGGATGGCGTTGGCGCGCGAGATGACAATGGTCAGCCCGAGGGCGAGGGTGACGGGAACCGCGGAGTAGAAGATCATCAGGACGGCGGCGTGCAGGAAGGCGCTCCTGAGAGCGGGGTCCTGCACGATCTCGAGATAGTTCGAGAACCCTGCCGACGTGGCCACGCCGATGCCGTCCCAGGTGAAGAAGGAATACTGCAGGGTCTGCAGTGCGGGCACGCCGAGGAAGAGTGCGAACACGGCGAATGCCGGCAGCACGTAGAGGTAGGCGCGCAGGTTCCGCCGCCCCAGGCGGGCGCGCCGCGTGGGCGCGCCCGCCTGGGGTGGTGCGGTGGCACGGCTGGTCACGATCAGCTACGACCCTTCGTGAACGCGGCGTAGTCCGTCTGCAAGCTCCCCGTGAACTGCGCCGGAGTGGTCTGCCCGGCGACGAGGTTCTGCATGCCGGCGGTCAGGGTGTCGTAGAAGGTTGGGGTCGCGTAGTCGAGGTACGGCACCACCGTGTTCGCCTTCGCGATCTTGGTGTAGCTGTCCGTGATGTCGGCGGCCAGGGTTCCACTCGGTGCGGTGTAACCGCTCGGAAGGACGGCGGGCAGGTTCCCCGTGTCGAGAAGCGTTTGGGCGGCCTTCGCGTCAGTGATGAAGTTGATATAGGCGGCAGCAGCGTCTGCGTGCTTCGCCTTCGACGTGATCGCCCACGCGAGTCCTTCGCCGCCCTCGGTCACCGGTGCGGGGGCGCCTTCGGGGGTGAGGGTGGCGAAGCCGACGTTCGACTTGCCCATGTCAGCCTCCAACGTCGCCTGCTGCCAGGTGCCGTCGACCATGAACGCGCAGCCGCCCTTGGCGAAGGTGGCCAGTGCGTCGTCTCGGGAGACTCCACCGGATCCGGCGGTCAGGTAGTCGTTCTTGGCCCAGCCTTGGATGGTCGTGGCTGCTTTGACGTTGTCCGGGTCGGTCCAGCTTCCGCTGGTACCTGTGACGAGGTTGTTGACCTTGTCGGCACCGGCTATGGCGGCCTGAACGACCCCGTAGAGATGGATCCCCGGGCTCTTGTCAAGGTCGCCGTAGGAAAGGGGAAGGACCTTCGCCGTCTTGGCCTTGGCCATGTCGGCGTCCAGGTCCGCGAGTGTTTTCGGAGCGGGGACACCCAATTGGTCGAGGACCTTCTTGTTGTAGTAGACGCCGACGAGCTCACCTGTCTGCGACACGCCGTAGAGGTTCCCGGCCTGCCAGGTGCCGCCGTCGGAAGAGAACGTGTTGAGCTTCAGCAGGGAGGACGGGTAGTAGGAGGTCCAGGCGTAGAGCTTGGCGTAGTCGTCCACGGGGCGCAGCAGTCCGCCCTTGACGAACGCGCCCATGTCCGGGTACCCCTGATTCGCCTGCACGACGTCGGGCGGGTTACTGCCCGAGATGGCGAGCTTCAGCGTCGTCTTCAAGTCGCTGAACGAGCGAGATACCCGCTTGATGGTGACGTTGGGATACTTTGCCTCGAAGGCCTTGTTGAGCGTGCCCTGCGCCTTGCTGCTCCCGCCGTCGGTGTTTTGGTCCCACTCGGTCAGCGTGATCTTGTCCTTGGGGATGGTCTTTGAGACGGAGCCGAGGCTCGCGCTCGGGGCGGGGTTGCTGCCGCCCGGTGCGCAGGCGGCAAGGCCGGTGACGGCGAAAGCCACCACCCCCATCACCCCCATCATGACCGGGAGCTTTCGAGTGAGCGTGCTCATACTTCCTCCTTGATGCGTGAGCTGTCTCGGGCGGTTGCCCATGCTTCGATCAGAGACCAGTCGCCTTGCGGCTGGCGTTCAGTGAGGTAGCGGCTGATGTCGGGGGGTCGGGGCGCGCTCGCCGCCCCGCCCAGGGTGCGGACCGACAGGGATGCGCAGAGACTGCCGAACCGCAACCGTGTCTCGAGTGGCCAGTCGGTGCGGAGCGAGGCCATGAACGCCGCCACGAACACATCGCCCGCCCCGGTGGGATCGACGGCGTCGACCGCGATTGCGGGCGTTTCGATGAGGGTGCCGCTGCCGCTGTCGAAGGCGACGACACCCTGTGGGCCGCGAGTGACGATGGCCAGCTCGACGTAGCCTCCCAGCTCTCGCGCGGCGGCGATCGGGTCGTCGGTCTGGGTGTACTTCATCGCTTCGACGTCGTTGGGTACGAAGATGTCGACGTTCTCCAAGCGACGCAGGAGGTCCGGCGACCACCGTCCGGTGGAATCCCATCCGACACCTCCGACGACGGTCGTGCCGTCGGCACGCACTCGCGCCACCCACGCAGGCAGATCTGCGGCGGCGTTCACGTGGGTCGCACCCACCGTCGGGCCGTTGTCCGGCCAGTCGAGATCGTGGCCCGGCTCCTGATACGTGATGAAGCTGCGGTCGTGAGCGCCGGTCAGTGATGTCGTGACGGGGCTCTGCCAGCCGGCGGTGCGGCGCAGGTACGTCAGGTCGAGATTCGCCTCGTTCGCGAGGACACCGGCGATGTAGGCCCCGAGCGGGTCATCTCCCAACTCGGACACCAGCGAGGTCGTCGCCCCGAGACGCGCCGCGGCCACGGCGCGATTCGCGGTGCCACCCGGAGTGACCGTGAACGCGTCAGCGAAGACCTCGGTGCCCGGTGCAGGAACCGGAACGCCCGAGAAGACGATGTCGCAGAACACGGCGCCGGCGAACAGCAGGTCAACATGGTCGTCGCCTGGTGCATGTGGTGGCGGGGTCACGGATGCTCCTTGATCGGGTTTGACGGCTTTGGCACTCCCTCCCGTCAGTGTAAGCAGTATGCACACCGTTTGTGACCGAAGTGTTTCAGAACCGGGTCCATCAGCGACTCCGATGTCGAACCCCGAGCAATTGGTTGCTCGGGGTCACGCAAACTCTTGCATCTGATCGGCTATGCTGGGCAGGTGATCCTGAGACAGCGGCAAGACCGCATCATCACCACCCTGAGGTCCGCAGGATCTGTCTCCGTACGCGGGCTCGCCGAAGCCCTTGACGTCAGCGAAGCCACGATCCGCCGAGATCTGCAGATCCTCGACGCGAACGGTGAGTTGAGCCGCACCTACGGCGGAGCGGTACTCCGGCCGGGTGCGACCGTGAACGCTGACGGGCCCGGATCGGACCTCGAGGGCCCGTTCGCCCAGGAAGTGGACGCGGCCGCCAAGCAGGCCATGGCGACCGCCGCCGCCGCGCTCGTCCGTGACGACAGTGTCGTCATCCTCGACATCGGCACGACGACTCCCTTTGTGGCGCGCGCGCTCAAGGGTCGAAACATCACGATCATCACCAGCAACCTCGCCGTGTTCGACGAACTTCGCGACGACACCGCCGTGCGGCTCGTCCTGCTCGGCGGAGTCGTCCGCCGCAACTACCGGACCCTCGTCGGCTCGCTGACGGAGTTGGCTCTCACCCAGGTGAGCGCCGACATCTTGTTCCTCAGCTGCACGGGCGTCCGAGAGAACGGCCAGGTCGTGGACAACATGGCAGTCGAGGCGCCCATCAAACAGTCGATGATCGCCGCCTCAGTCAAAGTCGTTCTGCTCGCGAGCAAGAGCAAATTCCCGGGATCCGGTGCGCTGCGCGTGTGCTCTCTCGCCGACGTAGACGTCCTGATCACCACCGAAGGTGCCCCCGAAGAAGCACTCGAGCATTGCCGGAACTCCGGCGGAAAGGTCACGATCGTATGAAGCTCTGCATCCTTGGAGGGGGCGGCTTCCGCACCCCTTATGTCTACCAAGCACTCCTGAGGGACCAGGGATCGCCTCGTGTCGAGGAGATCGCCCTGTACGACATCGATGAGATGCGCCTGCACACGATGGTCGCGATCCTGACCGAGTTCGCCGCCGAGTTCCCAGACGCCCCCAAGCTCGTCCCGACCACCTCCCTGCACCAGGCGGTCGAGGGTAGCGACTTCATCTTCGCCGCCGTCCGCGTCGCAGGCCTCGAGGGACGACGCTGCGACGAGCACGTCGCCCTCGACCTCAACGTCCTCGGTCAGGAGACGACCGGCCCCGGCGGGCTCGCCTATGCGATGCGAACCGTCCCGGTCATGGTCGAGATGGCCAAGATCGTCAAGGACCTCGCCCCCAACGCCTACTTCATCAACTTCACCAACCCCGCCGGCATCATCACCGAGGCGATGCAGAGCGTGCTCGGGGACCGGGTGCTCGGCATCTGCGACACCCCGTCCGGCCTCGGGCGGCGGGTCGCCGGCCTCATGGGGCTCGACCACGAGCGCGTCCAGATGGACTACGTGGGCCTCAACCACCTCGGCTGGATGCGCCGCGTCATGTACGACGGCCGCGACATCCTCCCGGAACTCATGGCCGACGACCAGAAGCTCGCCATGATGGAGGAATCCCACGTCTTCGGCATCGACTGGATACGCACCCTCGGCGTCATCCCGAACGAGTACCTCTACTACTACTACTTCAACCGGGACGCCGTCCGCTCCATCGTCGACAGCCGTCTGACCCGGGGCGACTTCCTCAAGGAGACGCAGGAAGCCTTCTATGCGCGCGCGTCCAAGGCCAGCAGCGGAGTTGCCGACCTCTGGCGCCGGACCGTCGCGACCCGCAGCGCCAGCTACATGGCGGAGGCCAAAGGCGGCGAACAGGGAGCCCCGAAGCTGGCGAAGCAGCCCGAGACCGATCCCAGCCACCAGGGCTACGCCGGCGTCGCCCTCGGCGTCATGGCCGCCATCAGCCGCAACGAGCGATCCACGATGATCCTCAATGTCCGCAACCAGGGCGCCATCGCAGGCATGCCCGACGACGCCGTCGTCGAGCTCCCCACGACCGTCGACGCCAACGGGGTCCACCCGCTCGCCCTCGACCTCCAACCGACCCTTCACCAGCTCGGACTGATGCAGCAGGTCAAGGCCGTCGAGCGGCACACCATCGCAGCCGCGACGACCGGGTCGAAGGACGAGGCACTCAAGGCACTGGCCCTGCACCCCCTCGTCGACTCAGTGACCGTCGCGCGCGATCTGCTCAGCGGCTACCTCGACCGAATCCCCGAAATCGCAGCGATCCTCACGAAGTAAGCGCGAAGGCGAATACCGATGAAGGTCATCATCCGAAAGGATTCTGCTACCTCAGCACGGGCAGCGGCGGCCCAAATTTCCACCAGCTTCCACAGCGAACCCCACGGAGTGCTCGGAATCGCAACAGGCAGTTCACCGCAGCCCCTCTATGAAGCGCTGACTACGCTCGTCGCCGATGGCCTTGACCTAGGCGGAATCACCGCCTTCGCGCTTGACGAATACGTGGGACTCGACCCCTCCGACCCGCAGAGCTACCGCTCCATCATCGACCGCGACGTGACAGTTCCCCTCCGCTTGGACCGCTCACGGGTCTTCGTTCCGGAGGGAGGCACAGCGGCTGTCACCCGCACTGCGGCGGCCTACGACTCAGCGATCCGCGAGGCTGGCGGAATCCGCCTGCAGATATTGGGGATCGGAACCAACGGCCACATCGGCTTCAACGAGCCAGGCTCTCCCCGAGACTCCCGCACCCGGGTGGTGGGCCTGACGGAGTCGACCCGAGCCGACAACAGCCGATTCTTCACCACCCCATCCGACGTGCCCTCGGCGGCCGTCAGCCAAGGCATCGGAACAATCTGTGAAGCCCTGGCGATCATCGTGATGGCGAACGGATCCCACAAGGCTGAGGCCGTCAGAGACGCGATCGAGGGACCCGTCACGGAGGAATCTCCGGCTTCTATTCTCCAACTGCACCCGGATGTGACCTTCTACCTCGACGAGGACGCCGCGTCCCTGCTCCGTGAGAACGATCGTGCAGACGACAGGCACGACGCCGCTGCGGTCCTCGTGTCACGTGCGCCGATCGGCGCCGTCCAGGCCGCGGCCGATACCCCGGTGTAAGGGGGACCTGCCCTCGCTGACCACGCCGAGCAGCTCCGGCCAGAGCACCTGCAGGCGGCGGCGTCGGCGGTGGCGGTTCTCCCAGGCGATCTCACCGGCCTCGGCGCGTCGGTCGAGCGCTCGGTAGCGACGCCTAGCGAGCCGTACTCACTGCGGTGGATCCGGCAATTCAGTGCGTGGGTTGCTAGCGCGGCAGCTCTTCGTGCGACGGGACCTTGTCGGCGCCGATGGACGCCCGCTCGGCCTCGGTGAGATCGGCGGCTGCCAGAATCCTCTGTACAGTCGCGTTCTTGCCGCGGCCGTACTCGTCTATGTCCCCGGCCGACAAACCGACCCGGCGCTTGACGGCGGCGTACTCGTCTCGCAGGACCGGATCAGAGCGCAGCACGTTCCTGACGGCAAGGTGGTTGCCCAGCGATAGGCACCCGTCGACGACGACGTAGGTGGTGGTCCCGGCCAGACGTCTGGGCTCCTTGAAGGCCCACCGCGCAGGGATGCCGAGCTCGCCAAGAGTTCGGAAGCCGAGGCCGACCAGGGTTGCGGAGGCTGCGGGAACGTCGTCCGGAGCGACCACGATGTCGCAGTCGATGATCGGCTTGGCAGCGAGGCCTGGCACCGACGTGCTGCCGACGTGCTCGATGGCCACCACGGGCACCCCGGCAGCCGCCATCGCGTCCGCGTACTCAGACCGCAACTGCTCGAATCGGCGCGGCCACGCTGGGTCGTACTCGACTACTCGGATCACCCTCGCAATCTACGAGATCAACTTGCGATCTCAACGTGCAGTCGAAGGAACAAGCTGTCATCGGCGCGATTGTGAGCGTGCAGCGCGCCCCTCCCGCCCCGCCCAGGCGCCCGCGGGCCCTACCGGCCGAACAATCGGGCCGCCTGCTGTTCCGCGTCGGCGTACGACGACGCGGCGGCGCCCAGGGCGACCGTGATCTGATCCAAGGACTCCTCGACGCGCGCCTGGGTGGCGGTCCAGTCGGCCACGACGGCACCGAAGGCGGTCGCCGCGCCGCCGCGCCAGCTGTTCTGCAGCTCGGTGAGGTGGCGCATCATCGCGGCCACCTCCGTGCGGATCGCCGTCGTCGAGCCGCGCACTGCGGCTCCGGCCTGGGCGACCTGCGCGCTGTCGACCTCGTACCTGCTCATCGCGTCCTCCTCGTTCTCGGGTGGAGAACGTGACGCTACGAGACCAGGCCCGCCCCGCGCCGTCGGGCGGGGTGGGCCTGTGGACGAGCGATCGCTATGCCGGTCCGGTGGACGGTTCGCGCGGACGATCGGGCTCAGGTGCCGTACCGCTGTCCCCGTTGGAGGCGGCGGG